>NZ_AZFI01000053.1 GCF_001435755.1 Ligilactobacillus acidipiscis DSM 15836
TGGGAAGACGGCGAAACGACCTTAGTGCCGGAAGATCAATTGCCGCTCTTGTTGCCAAAGGCGAAAGACATTAAGCCGTCAGGTACTGGTGAAAGCCCACTGGCTAACCTGGATGATTGGGTGAATGTTGTTGATGAAAACGGACGTAAAGGCAAGCGTGAAACTAATACCATGCCACAATGGGCAGGAAGTTCATGGTACTTCTTACGTTACGTTGACCCTACTAACAAGGATGCTTTGGCAGACTATGAAAAATTAAAGCAATGGATGCCGGTCGATTTGTATGTCGGCGGTGCTGAACATGCTGTCTTGCATTTGCTTTATGCTCGTTTCTGGCACAAGTTCTTGTATGACTTGGGAGTCGTGCCAACTAAGGAACCATTCCAGAAGTTGGTCAACCAAGGAATGATCTTGGGTAATAACCACGAAAAGATGTCCAAGTCTAAGGGCAACGTAGTCAATCCTGATGACATCGTAGAACAATATGGTGCCGATACTTTGCGCTTATATGAAATGTTCATGGGGCCTCTTGATGCTTCGATTGCTTGGAGTGAAGACGGTTTGAATGGGGCACATAAGTTTATCAAACGTGTGTGGAACCTGCTGATCGATGACGAAGGCGAGTTGCGTGACCGTGTAACAACGATCAACGATCATAAGTTAGATAAAGTTTATAATCAAACGGTCAAGAAAGTCACAGAAGACTTCGCAGAATTGCATTTCAATACGGCGATCTCAAGTTTCATGGTCTTTGTTAATGATTGTTACAAGCAGGATTCTTTGCCTTTGGAATACATGGAAGGCTTCGTCAAGATGTTGGCTCCACTGACACCGCATATCGCTGAAGAACTATGGTCCAGATTAGGTCATGTCGGCACGATCACTTATGCTCAGTGGCCAAGCTATGATGAAACTCAGTTAGTTGATAACTCAGTTCAGATCGTCGTTCAGGTCAACGGTAAAGTTCGGCAGCATTTGGAGATCGAGCGTGATACTTCCAGAGATAAGATGCAAGAAATTGCCTTAGCTGATGAAAAGGTCAAAGAAGAATTGGCTGATAAGGAGATCAAGAAAGTGATCGCTGTGCCTAACAAGTTAGTCAATATTGTAGTTGGCAAGTAATTATGTGAATAAAGTAAGATGATTGAATGGAAGTACTCTTTGGGTACTTCTATTTTTTTAGGCGATTTTCTTTATTATTTCATAATGTTTTTCAAGAAACATTGCTAATCAACGGCAACTTCTATAGAATAGTTGTGAATGTAAATTTAATGTTATTGATGAAGAACGGTGGCATTGTCGTGTGCAGGTGATGTCAAATTAACTGGAAAGAAAGCAGGTTTATTTTGATGAGTGAACGTGAGGTCCAGTCAAGTGAAGAACAGCTCAAGCCAGCTGGATCTGAACCTACTGCTAAAGAAAAGATGTTGAAAGGGTCCGCTTGGATGACAGCGGGCAGTATTTTTTCACGAATTTTAGGAGCAATTTATATTATTCCGTGGTACGGCTGGTTTGGTAGTGACAAGTTACAGGCTAATGCCTTGTACACTAAAGGATATACTGTTTACAGCTTGTTTATCATGATCGCTACGGCGGGAATCCCTTCGGCGGTAGCAAAGCAAGTTTCGCATTACAATTCATTAAATGAATACCAAGTTGGACGACGATTATTTAAAAAAACGATGCTGTTGATGTTGGGATTAGGGATCTTTTCAGCAGGGTTGTTGTGGTTTATTTCACCGTGGATCTCGCAAGGCGATCCACGCATGGTGCCAATTTATCGTTCGTTATCATTGGCCTTGATTTTGATCCCAGTTATGAGCTTGGCCCGAGGCTTCTTTCAAGGTTATCAGGATATGGCTCCTTCGGCGATCTCACAACTAGTTGAGCAAGTCGTACGGATCGTTTATATGTTAGTCGCTACATACTTGATCATGAAAGTCTTTAACGGTCATTATGAACTAGGTGTTGTTCATTCAACACTCGGAGCCTTTTTCGGGGCGATCGGCGGAATCATCTTGTTAGTCTTTTATTATTTAAAAAAGCGGACTTGGTTTGATAATTTAGCAGACAGTAGTGCTAATGTGCTTTCGGTTTCAGATGGTGAACTGATCAAAGAAGTTATCTATCAGTCGATCCCATTTATTTTTGTCAGCATTTCGATGACCTTATATAACTTGTTTGATCAGTATACTTTCCAACCGATCATGCAAAAGGTCACTAATTTTACCTTGGATAGTATCAACGCACAGTACGCGCTGTTTGCAGGGAATGCCAACAAATTAGTGATGATCATCGTTTCACTGGCGATCGCGATGGCTTCCACGGCGATCCCGCTTTTGTCGGAGTTTGTCACGAAGGGTGATCAAGAAGGTACACGAGACCAGATCACTGATACATTGGAATTATTCTTCTTTATCATGCTGCCTGCCTCCTTAGGAATGGCAGCCGTGGCACGTCCACTGTATGTTTTGTTTTATTCATATGAGCATTTGGGTATTTATATCATGAGTGTTTCGGCGTATACTGCCTTAGCACTGGGCTTATTTTCACTGATGGCCTCAGTCTTGCAGGGGGTCTATCGTAATAAGATCGCGATCAAATATACAGTCGTTGGTTTGGTGATCAAGCTGATCTTGCAAGTCCCATTGACAGTTTGGCTGCATGGTTATGGTCCTGTCATAGCTACAGGGATCGGTACAGCCTGTTCTGGGATCTTGATGGTCCGCTATGTTTATTACGAATTCGGCTTAGATCTCGATCGTTTGTTAAAGAGATTCAACCAAGTGACAGTCTTTTCTTTGATCATGTTTGCGGTTGTTTTAGCGATCGTCTTTGGTTTGGGCCTTGTCTTGAATAAATACAGCCGGTTCATGGCGGTCTTGGTATTACTCTTGGCAGTTGGCGGCGGGGCTTATGTTTATGCCTGGCTAACATTAAAAACCAGAGTGGCCGACAAGATTCTTGGATCTAGGGCTGGATCACTTAGAAGATTGCTGCACGTTAAATAAGATATAGATAATGAAGCGAGTTCTCTTTTAAACGGAGCTCGTTTTTTTGATACAATGAAGTAAATTCTTTAATGTTTTTAGAAGTTAGCCATGAGTTAAATTTATGAGGAGGAGCCAAATGGAACTTTATACGTATCAGGACTTCGAGAAAAAGAAAAGTGGTTTAAAGTTTGAAGAGGCAGACCAAATTTATAGTGAATTAGTTGGTTTGATTGAAATTGCTGGCCCAAAGGTAGAAAATTATTGGTCAGATTTTTTGCAGTCTTCGGTGATTTATGCAGCAATGCGTGGAAAATGGCTGTTATTGTCAAATGAACAACGAGCTGAAATGGATGATCAACGAACAAGCCAGCATGATAACGTCATTCATACGCTAAACATAGTCAAACGTTATTTGGATGAGCATGACTTAGAAAGTAGCTGGTATGAAGAATTGACGTTTAACCCTGTGCAAGCGCGTAAAAGGATCGGTGACTTCGCTTGTTATGTGTCATATGTTTATGGAGTCAATGCTAGATGAGAATATATGCATTCAGTTAAGTATTTAAATGAACGATAACAATTGTTGTTCTTGATTTAAGAGGCATCTCTGGCAAGATAATACCAGAAGATGCTTTTTTAGCTGATATCAAAATGCTAAAATAAAAATAGATGTATATTTTTATTTACATGAGAAATAATAGCTTGATACATGGAGGAAATACATAATGATTACTACTTCAGAAGAAATTAAACGTCGTCTATGGGACGGTGCTAATGATCTACGTGGTTCGATGGATGCTAGTCGCTATAAAGATTACATGTTAGGTCTGATGTTTTACAAATTCTTGAGTGATCAGACATTGGCAACATTTCGGTCGACAGCAGGAGTTTCCAAAAGTGCAAATAATGTTCAGGAATACGAAGAGGCCTATCAACAACTAGGAGATACTTTGTCTGGTATGATTCAAAAAGTTTTAGGTTATTATGTTTTACCAGAACATTTATATCAAACATGGGTCAAAGATATTAGAAATGGTGACTTTGAATTACAAAAGGTCATGGATAGCTTGAACTCTTTTGAGCGTAATATCGAGATCAAAGGCGATGCCGATGATTTTAAGGGGCTCTTTTCAACTTCCATCATTGATTTGACAGATTCAGCGTTAGGAAATGATTTAAATAAACGTAGTAAAAACATCAAAGACTTGATTTTGCTTTTTGCAGATCTGGATATGGTTGATTTGCAAAATGGAGATGTTTTGGGCGATGCTTACGAGTATTTGATCGGTCAATTTGCTTCTAGTGCTGGTAAAAAGGCAGGAGAATTTTATACTCCTCGTCAAGTCAGTGAAGTTTTAGCACAGATCGTGGTTAAATCGTCAAACATTTCGTCAGTTTATGATCCCACAGTTGGTTCAGGTTCATTACTCTTAACAGTGGGTAAGCATTTAAATAAGAGTGCGCAACGTGACTTGCATTATTATGGCCAAGAATTCATTACGGAAACATATAATTTAACGCGGATGAACCTTCTGTTGCATGGTGTTCGACCAGAAAATATGGATATTAAAAATGGGAATACATTAGCTGAGGATTGGCCTGAAGATCCAGAAAGGCCAGAGGAAGGTGTGCAATTTGATGCAGTCGTAATGAATCCACCTTACTCTGATTCTAAGTGGAATAAGCATGAAGATAAGCCGCTTAAAGTTAGTGATCCGCGTTTTGCTGATTTTGGGGTTTTACCTCCAGATTCTAAAGGCGATTTTGCTTATTTGATGCATGGTTTATACCATTTAGGACAAAAAGGGACAATGGCGATCGTGTTGCCTCATGGTGTCTTATTCCGTGGCGGAACAGAGGGTCAGATCCGTAAGCGTTTGTTAGAGAAAAATTATGTTGACGCGGTTATTGGACTGCCTAGCAATATGTTTACAAATACCGGTATCCCAGTTTGTGTTATGATTTTAAAGAAAAATCGAGAGTTGTCTGATCCAGTATTGTTGGTCGACTCATCGGAACATTTTGTGAAGATCGGTAAACAAAATGTTTTACGAGAAAAAGATATTGCACAAATCGTTGATACTTATGTTGATAAAATAGAAGTCGCTGGTTACAGTCATTTAGCAGACCGAAAAGAAATTATTGAAAATGAATATAACTTAAATATCCCGCGTTATGTAGAAGCTATGGATAGTGAAATTCCTCAAGATGTTGACGGTCACTTGTTAGGTGGAATACCAATGAAAAATATTGCTGACTTGAAAGTTTTGAACTCAATCGTTAAAGATGTATTAGATAATGCTTTAACTCCATTACGTGAAGGCTATGTTGAATTGAATGAGTCAGTAGATGATTTGACAAAAGAAGTTTTAGCTGATGAGAGGGTTAAAAACAAGTCTGCTGAAGTTGAGGGTAAAGTTACCGAATATCTACAGAAATTTTGGGGAAAATTAATTAGTGTCGACAGTGAAACAGAGCTAGAAGACCTACGTGACGAAATGTTGGCAGAGATTAAACAAATATTGTCAAAGTTTGATTACCTAGATGCTTATGCTGGTTATCAAATTATTGCCGAAATTTGGAAAAATACCTTGTTCAATGATACAGAACTAATTGCCGGGATGGGCTTTTATACTGCTGGACGCACACGTGAGCCCAATATGGTCACTAAAGGTACGGGGCAAAAGAAACATGAAGAGCAAGACGGTTGGATCGGTGCAATCGTGCCAAATGATTTGATCGCTAAGAATTTATATTCTGAACTAGTTCAAAAAATCGCTGATAGTAAAGAGCAGTTAACCGCAACAGAAAGTGAACTTAGCGAGTTAGTTGAGGCGGCTAAAGTTGAAGATAGTGACGAAAATAGTATTCTATATGATTCCATAAAGAAAAACAAAGATGATGAACCACAAGATTCTTTCGACAATAAAAAAATCAAAGCTGAACTTAAAGAAGCAAAAAAAGGGTCAGACGAATATCAATTGTTGCACAAAGTTTCGACCTTAATGAATCAGAAATCAAAGCTAAATACAGAAATAAAAAATCAAGAAAAAGAGCTCCAAGGTGCTGTTTATGAACGAATCGAAAACTTGACTAATGAAGAAGTAAATAGTCTGGTTTATGAAAAGTGGTTCGGTGGTATTGAAACTAAAATAGTTAATCTAGTTCAAGCTCCTTTGAAAAATAAATTACAAACTTTAGAAACGTTAAATACTCGTTATTCAACTACCTTATCTGACCTTGAAAAGGAAACTGAGCAAGTTGAAAGTGAATTTGAAAGTCTTTTAAGTGAATTGGTGGTGAAATAATGGCCGATAAGCAGAAAAATGTGCCTTATAGACGTTTTAAGGAGTTCGAAAATGCAGACGCTTGGGAACAGCGAAAGTTTGATGAATGTTTTAATTTTCCTGTGTCTACAAATTCATTATCTAGAGCATTGTTAAATTATGATGAAGGCGATATTAAAAGCGTTCACTATGGAGATATATTGATTAAATATCCAGCCATTCTAAATATTAAAAATGATAAAATTCCATATATCACAGGTGGTAAATTAGAAAAATATAAATCTAGTTTGCTCGAGAACGGCGATTTGATTTTTGCTGATGCAGCTGAAGATGAAACTGTTGGAAAAGCTGTTGAAGTCAATGGTTTAACTGAAAAAAATCTCGTAGCAGGATTACATACAATAGTTGCAAGATCAAAAGATAAAAAAGCTGAATTTTTTCTAGGATATTATATCAATTCAAATACCTATCATAGACAACTTTTGAGACTGATTCAGGGTTCAAAAGTATCATCAATTAGTAAAGGAAACTTACAAAAAACATTAGTATCTTTTCCAAAAGATTTTGAAGAACAACAAAAAATCGGTTCATTCTTCAAAAAGATAGATGAGACTATCGCTCTTCATCAACGTAAGTATGATAAGTTAAAAAAATTAAAATCTGCTTATTTAACGGAAATGTTTCCTGCGGAAGGAGAGCGTAAGCCGAAACGAAGATTTTCTGGATTTACTGATGATTGGGAAGAGCGTAAGTTGGGTGAAGTTGGCAAGGCTAAGTCTGGAATTGGATTTCCAGATGCTCAACAAGGAGGTAAGCAAGGGACTCCATTTTATAAAGTATCAGACATGAACAACCCAGGTAATGAGGTTGTTATGATGAATGCCAACAATTACGCAAGTGACTCTCAACTTAAAGAAAATAAGTGGAATCCCATTAACCCCCAAAATAGTGGTGTTGTATTTGCAAAAGTAGGGGCAGCCATATTCCTCGATAGAAAGCGAATTGTCGATACTTCTTTTTTAATTGATAATAACATGATGAGTTATTTGTTTGACTCTTCTTGGAATCGTTATTTCGGTAAGACATTATTCGAAAAGTTAAGATTATCTAGATTTGCTCAAGTCGGAGCATTACCAAGTTTCAATGGTTCCGATGTTGAAGATATCAAGGTGATGATACCCGAGGAATCTGAACAGAAAGTGATTGGCGATATGTTTGAGAAGTTAGATGACACTATCGCTCTTCATCAGCAACAGTTAGAAAAGCTGCAAAATTTGAAACAAGCATACTTGAATGAGATGTTCGTTTAAATTTAGCGTAAGTATATTCGAAAATTTAAAAAAGGGGGACAGTGAAGTGAGTGAAGTTGTTAAAGATGCTTCTGAAAGGACATTTCAACAAAACTTTGTTGAGGCCTTAGCTGAATATAAGTGGGATGCCATGGAAGAATTAAATGGTAATACACATGAAGTTACAGTCGCTGATTTAATAAAAAATTGGCGAGTGCAATTGAACCGTATCAATGCTGATCAGTTGGAAGGTGTGCCGCTAACAGACGAAGAATTCGATCAAGTATTAGCTAAAGTTAGTCAGATCAGTAATAGCTACGAAGCTGCTAAACTTCTGTCGATCGAAGAATCTACTGGAAAAATTGATGGAATATATCGGGACGACAATTTAAATGTTACTCGAAGGCAAATTACACTAACAATTTTTAAAAAGGCAGAAGTACGTGGGGGCGACTCTTCTTATCAAATTGCGCGTGAAGTTAGAACGCCTAATAATAATCGCTTTGACATTGTTTTGTTGATCAATGGTTTGCCATTGATCAACATTGAACAGAAACGAACCGATAAAAATTTAGATGAGGCCTTTGGTCAGTTTAAACGATACTATCGAGATGGCGAATATAGCAATAATTTTATGGCTTTTTCGCAAATGATGGTGGTCACTTCCGAAATTGAAACACGTTATTTTGCGACTCCAAAATCGGTTGATGATTTTAATCCCAGCTTTGTTTTTCACTGGGCGGATGAAAATAATCGACCAATTAATAATTGGAAAACAATTACTAAAACATTATTAAAAATTCCAATGGCACACCAAATGGTTGGCGATTATTTGGTGATCGATGAAGCTAATGATCAAGAAAATCAAAAGCATATGCTAATGCGACCTTATCAAGTGTATGCTTTACAAGCAATTGAGGCAGCTGCATTCGGACGAGATGATAAAGGTGTCGGGCCTCACGGGGGCTTCATCTGGCATACTACTGGCTCAGGTAAAACCATCACTAGTTTTAAAACTGCTTTATTTCTCTCAACTCGTGGAGGTTTTGATAAAGTAGTTTTCTTGGTTGATCGACGGGAACTTGATAGTAATACTTCTGATAGTTTTAAAGCATATTCTGCTTATGAATCAGTTGATGTTGATGATACTAATTCAACATATCAACTTAAAAAACAGTTACGGTCACTAAAGACTGGAATTGTTGTTACGACGACCTTTAAATTGAATTCATTAGTAAAAGAGCTTAATGAAAATCATGATCAGAGTTTAGCTGAAAAAAAGATGGTCTTTATTATTGACGAAGCTCATCGCACAACTATGGGACAAATGATGGGTGACATCAAGTATTATTTCAGAAAATATGGTTTATTCTATGGTTTCACAGGCACGCCATTGTTTGAAGAAAATAATGTGAAGGGCAAAGTTAATAAAAAAAGCGAAGTTATTAATACGACAACAAAGCTCTTTGGCCCTGAATTACATCGCTATACGATCGAAGAGGCCATCAAAGATGGCAATGTTTTAGGTTTTCATGTGGATTATATTAATACTGGTGAATTTACAAGCTATGAAGATTTACGTGAACAAATAATTGAGCGACAGAAAATAGAACATCCAGACTTATCTGATCGCGAATTAGAACGTTCAGTTCAGATTTTATCTGATTTACAGGTTGAACAACAAGCGGCTGAGGATGGTGTTTTGGTCTATCAAGATGAGACGCATATTCCACGGGTAGTTACAGAAATGCTAGATAACTGGGAAAATCAGTCGCAGTTAAAACAGTTCAACGGTATCTTAACAGTTGCTTATAAAAGTAGAGTTATTGCTTATTATCGAGAGTTTAAAAAACAGTTGGAAAGTCGGAATAAGCAAATCAACGTCGCAATGACTTTTAGTTTTGGAAACGAAAATGATCCCGATAATGTTGCTCCTGAAATAATCAATGAAATGTTTGCGGATTACGAGGCATTTACAGGATTACATTTTGAAGCTGGTAATCAAAAACAGGGTGGAGATGCCTATTTTGAAGATTTAACAGAACGTGCAAAACGTGGGGGTAGTGGCAGAAATTCGAAAAATATTGATTTAGTTATTGTAGCTGATCAGTTATTGACAGGATATGATTCAAAAAGGCTGAACACTTTGTATGTTGATCGTTCATTGGAACTTCAAGGATTGATTCAAGCTTATTCTAGGACGAACCGTGTTTTTGGAGCGGGTAAAGAGTTTGGGACCATTATTAATTTTCAATACCCTAAGATTACTGAAAATACAGTGGATACTGCTTTAAAACTATATGGCAGTGGAGGAACAAGTAATAAAGCGATTGTTGATGTTTATAAAAATGTAGTTAAAAAGCTTGAACTCTCCGTAAAACAAATGAAACCAATCTTACCAGATCCAACAGATTGGCAAAAATTAAAAGATGATGAAGCCGGAAAAGCAAATTTCCAAGCAAATTTCAAGGCTACTGCTGACAAAGTTAATACTGTTGAGCAATATTATGAGTTTAAATGGGATGATGATGCATTTGGTATCACAGAACATGAGTGGTTACAGTATGTGGGTGCATATAAGAACATTTTTACGGGTGTTGGTCCAGATGATGACCCACCAATTGAAATTAAACAACTTACTGGAAGAACTAAGTTATCTGGTACTCAAGTTATTGATGCAGCTCACATCTTAAATTTAATTGGTGATAGAGTTGAAACGAAAAACGGTATACAAACTGTCGATAATGAAACATTGAGGATCATTTCAGAACAAATTCGAGAATTGAGTAATATGGGGCAAGATGATCAAGCTCAATTATTAAGAGAGTTTGTTGACGAAGAACTTGTTCCAGGGCATTTGTCAGGTGATATTAATTTTGATGATGCTTATGATGAATGGAAAAAGAGCTTAGAAGAAAAACAAGTTGATGAATTTGCACAGGAAAGAGGAATCGATTCAGAATTACTAAATCGTTCTGTTTCTGCCTTTTCCATTTCTGAACCGGATGTTGTACCTTATATCGATGAAATTACTAGCCGAGTTGATTTTAACAAAGCAACTGATAAGTCTGCTGGAAATATGTTAATGCATAATATAAAGTTAACCAAAGATCTTCCTAAGTGGATGGTGCAAATTAGACAAAAATATGATTGATTTGGAAAAGAAGGCTGAGATACAATATCTCGGTCTTTTTAATATAGAATCCTTTAATAAATGTTGTTTGAATGTGGTGTGCTTGATAAAATCGGGTTAACAGCTTGTCCTCCTTCATGAGCGTCAGCCACTTTAATAGGAGGATAATACCATGGCAGATCCAACAGAAAAAAATGAGCTTTTTCATGTTTATTATGAACGATGGATTACTGTGTATAAAGAAGGGGCTATTCGTAAGGTTACGATGGCCAAATACTTAATGACTCAACAGTGGTTAGTTAAGTTAGTTCCAGAACTTAAGATCTGTGATCTAACACGTATTACTTATCAGAAATTGCTGAATAAATATGCTGAAAATCACGAACGACAAACAACAATGGACTTTCACCATCAATTAAAGGGCGCAATATTGGATGCTGTTGATGAAGGGTTAATAGAACGTGATCCAACACGTAAAGCAATTATAAAGGGTAAGACCCCTAGACCAAAGAAACCAAAGTATTTAAATCAATATGAATTGCATACTGTATTGGTAAATGGCAGATTGTAAAATTTAA
>NZ_AZFI01000054.1 GCF_001435755.1 Ligilactobacillus acidipiscis DSM 15836
CTTAAGGGAAAAGTATGAATAATTCAGGTTGAGCAAATTTTTTTAAAAAATTTGCTTGCAAGTTATATGGAGAATGGAGTAATATTAAATTTGCTAAAATGACCATTTGAAAATAAAAGTTAGTGGATGATGGTGATATTCCGTAACGATTTGTTGTAGAATTAGGGCATTTAGATCAGTAATAAAATTTCTTAACGTTTAAAGGAGTAAAAATTATGTGGCGTTACTTAAAACGGCTGTTGATCGGTAAACCTTTAAAAACAGCCGATGAAGGTGTCCAATCATTGACCAAATTTAAAGCACTGGCTTTGCTTTCTTCTGATGCGTTGTCTTCAGTGGCATACGGGACTGAACAGATAACGACAACTTTAATTGTTCTATCTGCAGCTGCAGTTTGGTATTCAGTGCCTGCGGCTGCGATCGTTTTAATTTTATTATTCGCTATTACGATGTCTTATAGACAGATCATTCATGCATATCCATCAGGTGGTGGAGCATATGTGGTTGCAACGAAAAACTGGGGTTCAAGTGCCGGTCTAGTTGCTGGGGGCTCTTTGTTAGTCGATTATATGTTGACGGTTGCCGTTTCAGTGACCTCAGGAACAGAAGCAATAACTTCTGCGCTTCCTGTTTTACGACCGCATGCAATATTGATTTCAGTGTTGATCGTTCTTTTTATTATGACGCTGAATTTAAGAGGAATGCGTGAGTCTGCCTCTTTCCTCACTGTGCCGGTTTATTTGTTTGTGGTGATGATCGCTGTAATGATCATTTGGGGGGGTGTCAATATTGCTACAGGCAACATTGACTATCATGCTACTGCTAGTCTAGGTGCACCTGTCAAAGGAATGACGCTTGTTTTGTTCTTACGCGCGTTTTCAGCAGGTTCTTCCTTATTGACTGGTGTTGAAGCTATCAGTAATGCAGTTCCTAATTTTAACCGTCCAAAAAGAAAAAATGCTGCCAACACTTTGGCGATCATGACATTGATCTTAGCTGTCTTTTTTGCAAGTATTACTTTCTTAAGTTATTATTTGGGGATCTTGCCGAACAGCCACGAAACAGTTTTGTCACAAATCGCGGAGACTATTTTTGGGCATGGAGTGATGTATTATCTATTACAATTAGCAACCGCAATGATTTTAGCAGTTGCTGCTAATACTGGGTTTTCTGCTTTTCCGATTTTGGCTTATAACTTAGCGAAGGACAAATATATGCCGCGTATGTTCATGGATAAAGGTGACCGCTTAGGCTATTCCAATGGGATAGTTGCTTTAGCAGTTGGGGCGATCGTATTGATCTTTATCTTCCATGGTCAAACTAACTTATTGATACCATTATATGCTGTGGGTGTTTTTGTGCCGTTTACTTTATCGCAATCGGGAATGATTATCCATTGGTTCCGAGAACGTGGTAAAAATTGGATTTTAAACACTATTTTTAATTTTCTAGGAGCAATAATTTCATTGGCTTTAGTCATCTTTTTGTTCTGGCTGCATTTTTCAAATGTTTGGCCTTATCTGATCATCATGCCTGTTTTGCTGTTTACGTTCTACCGAATAAAAAAACATTATCAGCAGGTAGCAGAACAGCTCCGTGTTAATTCACAGGTTCAGCAGCTGCATGATTATAGCGGATCGACTGTGATCGTCTTAGTCAGTTCAGTGACTCACGTTACGACTGGTGCAATCAATTATGCTCGTTCTATTGGGGATAACGTGATCGCAATGCATGTTTCCTTTGATACAGATCCGAAGAAGGAACATAAGACAGCTAAGGAATTCAAACAAGCTTTTCCAGAGGTCAGGTTTGTCGATCTTCATTCTTCATATCGTTCTGTTGTTAGCCCAGTTATTCGTTTTTGTGATGTGATCGCGAAAAATTCTGGTGAACGCAATGATTCTGTGACGGTTCTGGTTCCGCAATTTGTACCGCGTAAACCATGGCAAAATTTCTTGCATAATCAAACCGCATTGAGATTGAGAAACTCATTGAACACTAGAGAGAATATTATTGTCGCTACCTACAATTACCATTTGAAAAAATAGAAAAAAACTATGCAACTAGCTGGCACGTTTAACGTGTTCACTAGCTGCATAGCTTTTTTTAGTAACGAGCATTTTTATTACCAAGGTCGTAAGGTAGTTCATGGTAAACTTGCGGTCCTTTATCAATAGTGGCTTGCGCGTTCAAAAAGTCATTGATCAGTGCAGCTTTTTCTTCATATTCTGGGGTGTTCAAAACAATTTTAAGCGCAACCTTATCTGTATATTGGGTGTCTATCGTAGCAATTTTTTGTTCTTCTAAGAAGTGTTCCAGCTTACCTTGCAATGGGTATGCGATGGTTACGAGCGCCTCGGTCTGTGGCTGTCGTTTGATCACACCAATGTGCTCAACTGCTTTTGATGTGGCATTACTATAGGCACGAATCAAGCCGCCTGCACCTAATTTGATGCCGCCAAAATATCTGGTCACTACCGCAGTTACGTTCCTTATTTCTAATTGTTCTAAGACATTTAAGATCGGAGCTCCAGCGGTGCCTGAGGGTTCACCATTGTCGTTTTGTTTCATCACTTCATTTTTCATACCTAAAACATAGGCATAACAATTGTGTGTGGCAGAAGAATGTTCCTTTTTGATTTGGGCAATAAATTCTTCAGCTTCTTCTTTGCTTTCAGTTCGTGCAATATTGCAAATAAATTGTGATTTTTTTATGTCAATTTCGTAATTTCCTGCCTGTTTGATAGTTAAATATGATTCCATTAAAGATTTCCTCCCTAAAAATAAAATATTTTGCGTATATACGTATGAGGTGAAATAGATGGAACTTAATGAATTATACGGTCGATTATTGTTAGATACGGAGGTCCCAGCTGACCTGAAAAAAGAGCTGATCAAGAATTCACGTCCTGCACTGATTCAACATGAAAACTATATCGAATGTCAACGGTGCTTGTCAAAAACCCTAAAGAATAAGGCGCGCTTGCCAAATGGTGCATATTATTGTCCGAAATGTATTTTACTTGGAAGAGTTGCTTCTAACAATAAATTATACCATCTTCCAGAAAAAAACTTATTTTCTAGTTTAGAGTGCAGCCCGTTAGTCTGGCAGGGAAAACTCTCATTGTTTCAACAACAATGTTCTGATCAGCTGAGAAAAGCAGTAGATCGAAGTGGTGAATATTTGATGTGGGCTGTGACTGGAGCAGGAAAAACTGAAATGCTATTCCCAACACTAGAAAAAGTTTTACTTCAAAGAAAGCGAGTCTGTTTAGCTTCTCCTAGAGTTGATGTGTGTAATGAGCTTTATCCGCGAATTTGTACGGCATTTACAGCAATAGATCCTGTACTTTTACATGGACATAGTAAAAAATCTTATCATTACAGTCAATTAACGATCTGTACAACACATCAACTTTTACGCTTTTTAGGTGCTTTTGATCTTTTAATAATTGATGAAGTTGATGCTTTTCCTTTTACAAATAATGAGATGTTAAAGCAGGCAGCGAGAAGAGCACTCAAGCCCAATGGAACTCTAATTTTTTTAACAGCGACTCCTACACAAGAACTGCTTGGGAAAATTGAGCGGCATCAGTTAGCGGCTAGTTATTTACCGTTGCGCTTTCATCGGCATTTACTGCCAGTTCCGCAGGTCTGGTTTTGTGGTAGGTGGCAGGATAAAATGTATTGTCAAAAATTACCGGTAAAATTGAAAAGTGAGTTGAATAGATGGATCGATGAAGGTTTTCCATTCTTGGTTTTTGTTTCGCGGTTAGAGTTACTGGCTCCGGTTTTAAGAGTACTTGAAGCTAACTTGCCTGCCAAAGCTAAGGGGGACTCGGTTTTTTCTGCTGACCCTAAACGTATTAACAAGGTGCAAGAAATGCGTGATCATAAACTAAATTATCTGGTGACTACGACCATTTTGGAAAGAGGGGTGACTTTTCCCTCGTTGAATGTCATGGTCTTAGGTGCTGATGAGAAGACTTTTTCGACAACAGCATTAGTGCAAATTGCTGGACGTGCGGGTCGCAGTCAGAAACGACCTAATGGTGATGTGATTTTTGTATGCACTGACCAGGTCAAAAATGTACGCAAAGCAGTTAAGCAGATCAGAGAATTAAACAAAAAGGGGAAGCGCTTGCTGAATGGATAAATGTTTGATTTGCGGCAGAGAAATAAAAGTGGCCTTGGATCTCAAGTGGCTTTTTTCTTTACAGCCGTTCAAAGAACCAGTAATTTGCCATAATTGCGAAAAAAACTTTAAAGCGATCAGCGACAAACAAACTTGTCCTGGTTGTGGAAGACTTCAAGATGATCAACTTCCCTGTAAAGATTGCCAAAGATGGTCAAAAATGGGTGAGGCCGCTCTGTTGGGCAATCGGGCATTATACGTTTATAATGAGGCAATGAAGTCATACATGCAGCGGTATAAATTTAATGGCGATTATCAGTGGCGGTTAATTTTTCAAGATAAATTCAGCCAATTTGTGACGAAAAGTTACTGCAAAAATGTGCTCTATGTTTTGATCCCGGTTGATCAGATAACTTATAAAACAAGGGGATTTAACCAAGTTTCCGGTTTATTGCAGAATGTTAAAGTTTCCAACCTGCTTGCATTTAAAACTACTAAAGCCCATATCAAACAATCTACTAAGACACGTCAAGCGCGGATGGAAACTGCTCAACCGTTTAAATATTGCGGCAAAAAAAGATTGACTGGGCAAAAAGTGATCTTGATAGACGATATTTATACTACTGGAAGAACACTTTATCATGCAAAACATGTCTTACAACAAAATGGGGCAAGTCAGGTCAGATCACTGACTTTGGCCCGTTGATCTGACGTTCAAGATATGCAGAAATTAAGAAAAATAAATAAAAAGTTGAATTAGTTGATTGGCGCTAAAATTTCACATATGCTGTAATAACATAATTGGAAATGGGGCAATGCAGAACATCTTATTTGTTTCTTTAGTAAAAAGAATAGAAAAATTTGTTTATTTAACCGCTTTCTATTATAATTGAATTGTAGATGAGATATTTAATTTATTAAATATCCACCCACCAGGACAATAAGTTCTGGTTGTGAAAGGAGAGGTTAACCATGTTAAAAGTCAACGTACGTGGTGAGAATATTGAGGTAACAGCTGCTTTGAGGGATTATGTCGAAAAGAAATTGGCAAAACTTGAAAAGTATTTTGAAGATACCTCCAATTCAACTGCTCATGTCAATTTGAAAGTTTATTCAGATAAAAACGCTAAGGTCGAAGTAACTATTCCGTTACCTTACCTGGTTTTACGGGCAGAAGAAACATCGCCTGACATGTACGCAAGTATTGATTTGGTGACCGATAAACTTGAGCGTCAAATCAGAAAACATAAGACTAAGATCAACCGGAAATCCCGTGAAAAAGGATATAAGGGATTGGAATTCGCATCTCCGGTTTCAGAGAAAGATGAATCAAAAGACGATGACGATATTCAAATCGTTCGGACTAAAAACATCGCTTTGAAACCAATGGATAGTGAAGAGGCTGTTTTGCAGATGGAAATGTTAGGACACAACTTCTTTATCTATGAAGATGCCGAATCTCAGGGAGTTAATATAGTGTACCGGCGTCGCGACGGACGGTATGGCTTGATCGAAGCTGGACAATAACAGATTTTTTTAAATCTCATTAAAGTAGGAGCAAAACGTTTGTTTTGCTCCTACTTTTGGGTTTAAACTAATTCGCAGTGACTAAAGAGAACTGTCTGCGAGTGTTAAGATTAGTTCAAGCTTTGGGTCAGCTTTTTGTTTTAATTTGTAATTAAGAATGCTAAAATATAAATTAGTGTACTATATCTTGCAGATAAAAAAGTTAAAAATTAAAGTATTTTGTTAAAGAAGGGAATTATTTCATGGCAAATGTCCTGAAAAAATGGGTTGAAAGCGATAAGCGAGAATTAAAGAGGCTTGATAAGATCGCCAATAAGGTCGAAGCATTTGCGTCTGATATGGATGCCATGTCTGACGAAGAGCTACAGGCTAAAACTCCTGAATTTAAAACTAGGATCCAAGAAGGCGCCACTTTAGATGATATTTTACCCGAAGCATTCGCCGTTGCTCGTGAAGGAGCACGACGTGTCTTAGGCCTATATCCGTTTCATGTGCAAATTATTGGGGGGATCGTTCTCCATGAAGGTAATATTGCGGAAATGAAAACTGGTGAAGGTAAAACTTTGACGGCAACTATGCCGGTTTACTTGAATGCTTTGGGCCAAGAAGGCGTTCACGTAGTTACTGTTAACGAATATTTGGCTTCCCGTGATGCAACTGAAATGGGTGAGTTGTACAAGTGGCTCGGTTTAACAGTCGGCTTAAATGTTAATGGGATCTCAGCAGAGGAAAAACGTGAAGCATATAACTCTGATATTACGTATTCTACCAATAGTGAATTGGGCTTTGATTACTTGCGGGATAACATGGTCGTTTATAAGGAGGACATGGTTCAACGTCCGTTGAATTTTGTTATCGTTGATGAGGTCGATTCGATCTTGATCGATGAGGCGCGGACTCCTCTGATCATTTCTGGTCAGTCCCAAGGGTCTACGAAGCTATATATCAGGACCGATCGTTTCGCTAAGACATTAACTAAGGATGAAGATTTTAAAGTTGATTTAGAGTCCAAAACTGTTTCGTTAACTGAACAGGGGATTCAAAAGGGTGAAAAATATTTTGGTTTGACTAACCTTTTTGATCCAGACAATACTGCATTGAACCATCATTTGGATAATGCTTTGCGTGCCAATTATATTATGATCAACGACAAGGACTACGTTGTCCGTGATGGTGAGGTTTTGATCGTTGATCAGTTTACTGGCCGGATCATGGATGGACGTCGTTATTCTGACGGCTTGCATCAGGCGATCGAAGCTAAAGAGAGAGTTAAGATCGAAGAAGAAACCAAGACTATGGCTAATATCACTTATCAGAACTTCTTTAGGATGTACAAGAAATTAGCCGGTATGACTGGTACAGCTAAAACGGAACAAGAAGAGTTTCGTGAAATCTATAATACGGAAGTTATTGGGATCCCAACAAATAAACCGGTTATTCGTGATGACCGTCCTGATTTATTGTATCCAACTTTAGTCAGCAAGTTTAATGCAGTCGTCGAAGATATTAAAACTCGTCATGAATCTGGACAACCGATCTTGGTCGGAACGGTGGCAGTTGAAACGTCTGAATATCTCTCGAACTTATTGGATAAAGCTGGTGTTCCACATGCAGTCTTAAATGCTAAAAACAATGCTAAAGAAGCTGACATTATTACAAATGCTGGCCAACGTGGAGCCGTAACTATCGCTACTAACATGGCCGGTCGTGGTACGGATATTAAATTAGGACCCGGTGTCACTGATGTTGGCGGTTTAGCTGTGATCGGGACAGAGCGACACGAGTCTCGGCGGATCGACAATCAGTTACGTGGCCGTTCAGGACGTCAAGGAGATCCTGGTGTAACGCAATTTTATCTTTCGCTTGAAGATGATTTGATGTTACGTTTCGGTTCAGATCGAATCAAAGATTTATTGCATCGTATGAAAGTTGAAGATGATGAAGCGATCATTCAATCGAAAATGATCTCTAAGCAGGTCGGATCTGCTCAAAAACGAGTTGAAGGTAATAACTATGATACTCGTAAACAGGTTTTACAATATGATGATGTGATGCGTGCACAACGTGAAGTTATCTATGCGCAGCGTCAGCAAGTGATCATGGAAGAAAATTCTTTGAAGTCAGTCATTATGCCGATGATCAAGCGGACCGTTGAGCATAATGTGCAGATCCATACTCAAGGTGAGAAAAAAGATTGGGATCTACAGGCCATCTTAGATTTTGCGATTGCTGTAATGGTCAATGAAGACAGCATTTCCGTGAATGATCTAGCCGGTAAGAAACCAGACGAGATCGTGGATTATTTGATGTCTAGAGCTGAAGCTAATTATCGGTTGAAAGAAAAACAACTATATGATCCTAGTCAGATCTTGGAATTCGAAAAAGTTGTTATCTTACGAGTGGTTGATTCTCGTTGGACTGACCACATTGATGAAATGGATCAGCTGCGGCAGTCGATTGGTTTGCGAGGCTATGGACAGTTGAATCCATTGGTCGAATACCAGTCAGATGGTTATCGCATGTTTGAAGAAATGGTCGGTAATATCGAGTATGATGTGACTCGTTTGTTCTTGAAAGCAGAGATCCGTCAAAATATTAAACGTTAATAAGTCTGAAACGGGCGAGGCTACTAATATTTGCAGGCCTGCGCCTGTTTTTTGCTGAATTGAATAGTTGCATATGTTAGAAATATTTTATGAAGTTAAAAGTGTAACTATTGCCTGGGAGGAAATCAAAATGGAAATGAGCGATTATAATCGTGAAATTGAGCATTTGAAACAACAATTGGCAGACTTTAGGGGGTCTCTTTGACCTCGAAGGCCTGAAAGAATCAATTGCAGAAAATGAATTAAAAATGGCTGAACCTTCATTTTGGGATAATAGTCAAAAAGCACAAACTGTGATTGATGAAAACAATACTTTAAAAACTAAGTATGATAATTTTAATTCGTTACAGGAAAATGTGGACGACCTTGAAGTGTTATTAGAACTTGCAGAAGCAGATCCAAGTGACAATGAGATCACCGAAGACCTGGCTAGTAAATATGCAGCGATCCAAAAGCAAATGGAGCAATATCAATTGACTTTGCTTTTGAATGGCCAGTACGACAAGAATAATGCGATTTTGGAGATTCATCCCGGTGCTGGCGGAACTGAATCGCAAGACTGGGGTTCAATGTTGTTACGGATGTATGACCGTTGGGCAGAACAACATGATTTTAAAGTCGAAACTGTAGACTATCAAGAAGGAGACGAAGCGGGGATCAAAAGCGTGACATTGTTGATTTCCGGTACAAACGCTTATGGTTATTTACGCAGTGAAAAAGGTGTCCACCGTTTAGTGCGGATCTCTCCCTTTGATTCTGCTGGACGTCGTCATACTTCATTTGCTTCAGTCAATGTGATGCCGGAATTGTCAGATGATGTTGAAATAGAATTACGCCCGGAAGATATTAAAATGGAGGTTTTCCGTTCTTCTGGTGCTGGTGGTCAGCATATCAACAAGACCTCTTCTGCAGTTCGTTTGATCCATATTCCAACAGGAATAGTAACTTCAAGCCAGGCACAGCGTTCACAGTTTCAAAATAAGGCTACTGCTGAAAAAATGATGAAGGCTAAATTGTATCAGATGGAAATGGAGAAAAAGGAGCAAGAAAAAGCTGATATTCAAGGAGAACAGATGGATATCGGCTGGGGTTCTCAGATCCGCTCGTATGTCTTCCATCCCTATTCAATGGTCAAAGACCATCGGACTAACTATGAAACAGGTAATATTTCTGCGGTAATGGATGGTGAGCTTGATGGTTTTATCAATGCCTACCTTCAATGGAAATTACAGCAGGATAATCCACAATAAACTCTATAACAGGTCAAGCTGGCCTGTTATTTTTTTCGCAATCTTTTTGTAACAATAATGTTCTGTTAATCGAATGTTAAGTAATGTTATACTAATTTAGTATGAAAAATATTTTGGAGGAGAAGTTCTCTTGATCGAATTTAAAAATGTAGTGAAAGACTATGGCAATGAAGTCCTGGGTGCTGATCATTTAACTGTGAAGATCAACCAGGGCGAGTTTGTCTATGTTGTAGGACCAAGTGGAGCAGGAAAATCCACTTTTATCAAGCTAATGTATCATGAAGTAGGTGCAACATCAGGTGAGATCCGTGTCAACAATTATAATGTGAGTTCTATCACAAATAAAGAGATTCCCTTTTTGCGTCGCGAACTAGGGATCGTGTTCCAAGACTTTAAATTGTTGCCTCGATTAACTATTTTTGAAAATGTTGCGTATGCCTTGCAAGTTATCGAAAAAAAACCAGAGGATGTTGAAAAACGTGTCAATGAGATCTTGGCAGAAGTGGGATTAACGGAAAAAGCCCAAAGTTTTCCTAATGAGATCTCTGGTGGTGAGCAGCAGCGTGTGGCGATCGCACGAGCAATCGCAAACAGACCTGGTATCTTAATTGCCGATGAACCAACTGGTAACTTAGATCCAGATACATCTGAAGAAATTATGAGAATCTTGGAAAAGATCAATTCCGATGGGACGACTGTCGTGATGGCGACACATAATAGTAATATGGTCAATGAACATAAGCATCGAGTTTTAGAAATCTCTGCTGGAAAGATTATTCGTGATCAAGAAGGGGGAGGTTACGAGGATGAGTAAGTTAACTTTTAAGCGTCATATTACTGAAAGTTTGCGCAATTTAAAAAGAAATGGTTGGATGACAACAGCTGCGATCGCTGCTGTTACTGTGACCTTGCTGCTAGTCGGAGTTTTACTTTCAGTATTACTTAATGTGAATAAAATTGCTAACGATGTTCAAAACGATGTTGAAGTCAGGGTCTTTATTGACCGCAAAACATCTAGTCAAGAACAACAAGATCTTAAAAAGAAGTTAGCTAAGATCGATGGTGTGGATAACATTAGTTATTCTAGCCGGAAAAAAGAATTAAACAACGTGGTTGGTGCTTATGGGAAAGAATTCCGCTTGTTTTCAGGGGATGACAATCCGTTGTATGACGTTTATATTGTAAAAACTAACGAACCAAAAGATACGATCAACGTCGCTAAAACTGCTGAAAAATATCAACATGTTTATCAAGCTCAATATGGTGGTGCATCGGCTAAAAAGCTATTTAATATAGTTTCAGGTATCAGGCGTTGGGGTGTCATCATCAGTATCTTACTGTTGTTTGTTGCAGTCTTCTTAATTTCTAACACTATCAGGCTGACTATCTTATCACGGCAAAATGAGATCTCGATCATGCGCCTTGTTGGAGCAACTAACAGCTATATCAGATGGCCGTTTATTTTAGAGGGAGCTTGGACAGGGCTTTTTGGCTCTATTATCCCGATTTTAATAGTTGATTTCAGTTACGGTTGGATGTATAAGGTGATTTCAGGATCATTGCGTAGTACAAATATGGCTTTGCTAACACCACATACTTTCTTGGTAGAGATCGATTTACTATTGGCTGTGATCGGTATTGGGATCGGTGCACTTGGTGCTGGATTATCAATGGGACGTTTTTTGAAGCTAAAAAATTAAGGCTCTTTGTCAAATCCTGTTGATGAATAG
>NZ_AZFI01000055.1 GCF_001435755.1 Ligilactobacillus acidipiscis DSM 15836
ACCTCAAGGTAAAATTATGAATAATCCAGGCAGATATCAAAAAAATCGTTGATTACTTGAATAAAGTCTGGGCAAGTTCTGTGATCAGCGCCTATAGGATCACTAATTTTGTTTTGACCTTTTTGGTAACTATCGAAGAACTTAATACTGACATGCTGTCGAACTTACAAGACTATGATTCAGTAGAGAAACTCACACATCAACAAATAGCGCTTATCCATCAATCATTAGGTGAAAATTTTTCTCAGATCAGTTTATTTTCTTTAACTAATAAATTATTAAAGATAAACGCTAAAATGTTAGTTCCAGTTTACCTAGATACTTCCTATGATAGGATGAAAGATTGGAATTTTTATGAGGATTCCTACGTGTCGATTGCTCGCTTAGCCAAACAGCTCTTACAATGTCGTGCTGACTTTAAATCCGCTCGACCGTTGGGAAAAAATGAGAACACACAGTTGTATTACTCATACCTATTCGCCATTTTCTCTGAGATCCCTGCCACAGCGTTCTCCGATCAAGTTCGCATAGCAGTTGATTTTTCGCAGGGGATCGAATATACCGACTACATCAAGAAAAAATTGGAAGAAATGGCTTTGTTAAATATCCAAATTGACAGGTTTGTTAATCCTAAAACGGACATTTATATAACAAATAATTTTGACCCAACTTTTAAAAATGATCAGGTTGTGTGGGATCATCCACCGTTAACTAAGGATATGGTCAATTTGCGTGAACTGATCGTAAGAGTCAAAAATGCTAAGCACAAAAAAACTGCCAATAATAATTTAAGCAGTAACACAGAGAATTAAATTCTTACAAATCCTAAAAGTAAAAAAATACCAGATAAAGAGATTGAATCTCTCGTTATCCGGTATTTTTTCATTTAATTATTACTTGGTAGTTTCATCTTTCAATTTACATTTTTTGTTCCGCCTGCATCTCCATTGCTGCCTTCTTCAGTTCCTGGGTTAAACCAATCTACTCGGGCATTAGTCGGTTGCTTAGTCAGGTCAAAATAGTTCACAGCCTTAACTGGTGCTTTCCGCCAGGAATATTGCTTGACTATAGTCCCCTCCGTAATGATCCGGTATTGCGTGCTAGGGTATAGACACGTAATAATAGTAACTCGTGCTTTTTTGGTTGGATTCAAAACACTGACATCAGTCGGCTTGACGATATGTTGACGCACGATGCGATATTCATAGATCCCCTTTTGGTTTGCCAAGTAGATTCGTTCTCCATTCAACCAATCATTATCATGTAGTTTGCCATTCACGATATAAGGTTCATCTTGTTCCAAGTTTTGCTGGAGCGGACTAAAACCAGTTTTACCATCATAAAAATTATGACTTGCGAGTCCATAATTGCTGACGCCCATTTGCGGCTGCTTTTTTCCCTCTGGATCCACTTCATTGCGGTTAGCATAATCAGCACCGGTTGCAAGTCCCTTTTTGGAGTATGCATCATCAAAGACCGGCTGCAAGATCTTGACCCGAGGCACACTGACAAAGCCTTGCTTGGTCAATCCCTTATCCTTTTGGGTTTGGCGCATAATCTGGTCACGGATCTTTTGGCGCTTTTGCCAGGACATACTATCGTTATCTTGTTCATTGTGCTTAAAATAAGCATCTTGTTGCTGGTGATTAAAAAAGTTTTGCATACCAAACCAGTTTTCCTGATAGCTAGTATAGCCTAACAGGCCCAGGCCTGCCAAAATTAACAGAAATGACAGCATGGTCCAAAGCCAATTATGTTTTTTCTTCATCATTCATTTTCCTCAAAGTTATTTTTACTTGCTGTTTAGTTTACAGCGTACAGATTAATTATTCAATTTCTATTATTTACCAGTCTGCTTCTTTTCTTGGCATGAAATATGCCAGCCAAGCTGTTGAGCAACTCCCTGGTTTAACACACTACTAAGTAACCCAATGATTTCTGTTGCTTGTGGCCGGTCAGTCCGTTTAAAGTAAAAATTCAAGGCTGTCAATAAAAGCGAAGCCGTCGTTTCTACCAAGAAATCAATTTGAAAATCCGTTTGTCCATCTTTTTGACCAAGATGCGCTTTGATCATTTGATCAAGAAACTCAGTCAGTTTCTCCCTGAAGGCCGGGTCACCATTTGGCCCAACAGCAATTGATAATAAACTTTATATTTTTGATATAAAGCCATACAATGCTCGACCGATAATGAGAGGTCATCCTTAGCGATAATCTTTTGAACAGCGGGTTGAGCCATATCAGGTAAAAGTTGCTCCTCGAATTTTTCCAATAAATCATACATATCAGAAAAATGGGCGTAAAAAGTACTCCGATTGCAGGCAGCTAATTCAATGATTTCACGCACAGTGATCTTCTCAATCTTTTTTCTTGAATACAACTGCCAAAAAGCAGCCATAATTTTTTGCTCTGTTCTAGTTATTTTTCCTACCTGTGACATATATAATACCATTCTTTCCCAAGTTTAGTGCCCGACAAAATCAACTAAATTGTTGGTTGCTCTCACTCTTAAAATTCGTATAATTTTTACTTGTTGAACACATTATGGTAAGTAACCACAAATGTTTTATAAACATGTGAACTAGTAATTATGAAAGGGGAACAGAAACATGCGCTTTATTATTTTAGCAGTTGTGGGGTTAATTATGGGGGGTGCGACCGTCATCACTGGTGGAGGTGCCGGCGCAATATACGTCAGTGTGTTGACGATCTTCTTCAATATCTCACCTGCAGTAGCCACCGCTACTTCACTAGCTACCATGTTTCCAACTGCTGCGGTCAGTGCCTACTTGCACGCTCGTTCTTCCAACGTTAACTTTAAAATCGGCTGGACCATGCTTGGTTGGGGAACGATCGGTGCTTTAGTCGGTTCATATTTTTCTAATGACATTCCAGATAATGATTATAACACGCTGATCGGAGTTGTTATCATTGCTTTGACTGTCTTGATGATCATCAAGAAAAGAAAGCCGACTGACATCAAAAGCGAAGAACATGAAAATAAAAATAAAAAATTTTTGCAGGCCAGCTTTTTCGGGATCGTCAGCGGACTTCTCTCAGGCTTAGTTGGGACTAGCGGAACAACTGCGATCATTGCAGGACTCACTTTATTAGGTTGTACAACAATGCAAACTGTCGGAACTTCCGTTTTCGTTTTGGCTGGGATCTCTTTAGTCGGATTCCTGATGCGGGTAGGCGTTGGTATAGTTGACTGGCCGCTAGCTGCAGCACTCGCTGGCAGCGCGATAGTTGGTGCAATTTTAGGAACATTTTTACTAAAAAAATCAGTCACAAAAAAATCGTCTTCTCAAAACAACAGCTTGATCGATGCACTGATCATTATCGGCAATCTGGCAATGGGGATCGCCTTACTCTTTAAATAAACTGCACGCAGATCACCGTAAATTTTGATCATAAAATAATACACCGAGCTAAAATCGTCCCCCAAGTATTAGACTTAAAACCTATAATATGTAACATTCAAGGACAGAATGACTTTTTTGGTTTAGAGCCAGGCGGGAGTATTAGTATCATTTAAAGGCACGAGAGTTTCATTGGCTCCCACTAACAATGGGACATCGCCTTCCCTCGCCCATGCAATGATAGTTTCTTCCGGATAATTCATCTTTTGGGCACACGCAGCTACGGTGATTGCTTCTTGTTTATTAAAAATCATACTCAAATAATTGATATGCTCAAGTTGTCTTTTTTCATTGATGCTCCGCTGATTTTGCTTAGTTAGTGGTACAATAGTTGCTCCATTTTCTTCATCTAATAAGGGAATGTTGCCGTCTTGCGCCCATTTAGCGACTGTTTTAACAGTATAACCGGACAATTTAGCTACTTGTTGCACCGTATTGATGCGTTCATCATTAAAGGCATCGCGTAATTTAATGATCCGTTGATTTCTTTTCTCATTACTAGCTTCTCCCAAAATCCCCAAATTTCCCACCATCACTCTTCCCTTCTGTCAGCAAATTATCTAGCTTAAACTTTTAAGTAATTTCAATCAATAACGACCTTCGTATCTGTCTGCAAGTTGTGGTACATCCACCTGGCATCAGGTACGGATAAACGAACACAGCCGTGCGAATTAGCTTTTCTACCTAATTCCTCGGCTTCTTTTTTAATAAATTTTCCCTTTTGATCCGTTGGCACCGAATGAAAGAGATAAACACCATGGCCCTTAAATGACACCCAATATTTTGCTCCCTCACCTGACTGACCATTATAGAAAAAGTCGCCCTTTTCAGGTTGAATATACCAAGTACCCTTTGGTGTTGCCTGTTCTCCGCCTGCACCAGTTGAAGCATACATCGTATAGATTTTTTTCGAACCGGACATCAAGAAAACACGCGATTTGCCAGTCGAAACATGGATCCAAAAATCGTCGATTTTAGCTAGCTCAGGATAGGCCACTGTTTCAGAAGACTTTTTCCAGTTGATCGGTCGGCGCATCACCGATTTTTTAGTTTTTTTTCTGTGTTTGACTTGTACCTGCCTACTGCCTTTTTTAAGCTGTTTAGTCTTTGTCTGTGTCAACTGGTTATGTGGTTCGATCTGGTCAGAGATCTTTCCGATTGCAAAAGTTACGCTCAAACATAAAACTAGGCCCGCAATGAATTTTGTTACTGCTTCTTTTTTCACTCTTTCTTACGCCCCCCCCTAAATTTCTCACTTGAATTTATTATAGCGAGCTACAATGGATCGTGCAAATTAATTGAGCCTAGCTGATCGTGATCGCCTAACTACACCTAAACAATTTATTTAAGTATCATATTTTTAACTGATCTTAAAAAAATTGAGTATCTATTCACCCATAATAATTAATCTCACGAGTTTTTTACCGATATAATAGATTGAATGACTTAACATAAAGGAGTCTTTTGCTTGTTAAATAATTATTTACCCTTTACCGACAGCACTAAATATCAGGAATTGCAATTAGTTTCATATTGTTTACAAAACTCAGAAGAGTGGAGCTGCTTCAAGGATGTCACGACATCTCTAGCAATCACAAATTATAAATTAAAACAACTGATCAAAAATATAAACGCAACCAGCTTGATCACAATAGATATCCAAAACCGGCAAAAGAGCTTTATCAAGATCAGTGACACAGACCCCATTGATCTGCAAAAGATAACCACGCACGCTGCGCTTCACTCACTAAAATTTAAAATATTTCTTCATTTATTTATGAATGTGGCTTCCCGTACACAAGAGGATCTGCAAAAAAAAGAAGGTATCAGCGCGGCCACATATTTTCGCTCTAAGAATGCCTTGTTTCAGAGTTTAGGTGCAGAAAAAGTAACCATGATCTCCACCAGCGAAGCTGAAGTCCGTTTACTGATCACAAATGTCCTTTATATGTTCAAATATGACAAACTTTTTAATATAGCCGAAGTTTCAGGGACGATCCACACTTTAACGGATATCTTGACTTCACACTTAAATCTAACCAGTAAACAACAAGAAAAATTCTTTTATTTTTGTTGGGTCAATTACCTTCGCTATCGGATGGGCATGACCCTGTTAGCTACTGATAGAAAATACTTTTTAGCTAAAGATAACTTGCCGGAAGATCTTGCGTTCACAGAACAACTCGCCACCCTTTTACCTGAACTATCTAACTCAGACTTAGAAATCTTTCAAAGATTCTGCCTGTCTTTTCTTAACCCGCAGACTACACAACCAGAAAAAATATTATTATAAAAAATGGCTCTGGGAGCGAGCTTCCCATGTGTCATTTTTTTAAATAAACGATTTCAACACATAACTGGTCAGTACAAACTAAATTCATTTTCAACATAACCTTACAAGAGTGCCTCCCTCACCAAGTAATAACTAACATCTTTGAGTCAGTCAAGGACAAAAATACCTTCCACAAAAAATGCCACCCCAGTTGGAGTGACATTTTTTATTAATTATTTAGCAGCTTTAACTTCTTTTTTCCATAGACCAAGAATTACACCAGCAACGATCGAACCAACGATCACCGCTAAGAAGTAACCCCAAATATTTGTTGCAAGCGGAGCAACCCAGAAACCTCCGTGAGGTGCAGGAACACCGACTTTCAAAGCACCAACAATGGCACCGGCAACTGCAGAACCTATTACACTTGAAGGAATAACGTGGCCTGGGTCAGCAGTAGCAAATGGAATGGCGCCTTCTGTGATGAAGGAGAAGCCTAAAATCCAGTTCGTGACACCAGCTTGACGTTCTTGCTTGGTAAACTTGTTCTTCCAGCCCAAAGTAGCAATAGCTGTGGCAAATGGAGGAACCATACCACCGACCATAACTGCCGCCATCAGCATTGCTGCTTGATGGGAGTTCGGGTCATTGACGAATGCACCAGCGGCGAAAACATAAGCAGCTTTGTTGAAAGGACCGCCCATGTCGATCGCCATCATACCAGCCAACAGCAAGCATAAGATCACTGAGTTACCTGTTCCTAAGTGGTTCAAGAAGTTTGTGATCCAAACGTTGATCGTTGAGAAGATCGGGTTGACGATGAAGAACATGATCAAGGCAATTACCAGTAAACCAACGATCGGATAGATCAACATTGACTTCATACCAGCAACAGATTGGGGCAGCTTAGCACAGCTCTTTTCCAACCACTTCATGAAGTAACCGGCAATAAAACCAGCTGCTAAACCACCTAAGAAACCACCAGCTGACTTGGCATCAGTCATGACGTTGGCCGTGTAGGCTCCGCCATAAGCACCCGTGTAAACAGTTGCCATGAAACCACCAGCAAAACCAGGCATCAAAGCAGGCTGATCAGCAATCGATTCGGCAATGTAAGCTGCCAAAACTGGGACCATGAAAGCAAAAGCCATGTTACCAGCGTTGTTCAAGAAGATAAAGGCCAACGACTTGTCACCGCCAGCATAGTTTTCAACGATAAAGGAAATGGCCATCAAGATCCCACCACCGATAACAAACGGTAACATGTGGGAAACACCATTCATCAATTGACGGTAGATGCCGCTCCAACCAGAATCACCAGTATCCACGGAATCATCAGAACTTTCACTGCCAGTGGCATGGTAAGTTCCTACTTCGTCGTTTAAGATCGAGTTGATCAAAGCTTCAGGGTCTTTGATGGCGGCAGTAACAGCTTTACTTGTTAGCTTCTTACCATCAAAACGTCCCATGGAAACTTTCTTATCAGCAGCGATAACAACACCTTCGGCCCGGTCGATCTCATCAGCACTCAACTTATGTTTAGTACCTTCAGAACCATTTGTTTCGACCTTGATGTTAACACCCAACTTTTCAGCAGCCTTTTTCAAATTATCTTCAGCCATGTAGGTATGCGCGATCCCGTTAGGACAAGCAGTTACGGCTACGATATAAGGCTTATCGCTTGCAACAGCGGCTTTGTCTTGTTGTCTTTCGGCCTTTTCTTGTGCTTCATTTTCGGCCTGTTTCTTTCCAACAGCTTCGGAGAAAATTGCTTGCACCTTGTCAGGCGTATCAGCATCATTCAAAGAAGAAACGACTGCTGGATCCAACAACACTTGCGACAATGCAGCTAAAGCCTGCAAATGAGTGTTGTCGCCGCCTTCAGGCGCAGCAATCATAAAGAACAGATGAGCTGGTTGACCATCAAGCGAGTCGTAATCAACACCCTTAACACTGCGGGCAAACATTACGGCCGGTTTCTTAACAGCCGCATCGTGTGCGTGGGGGATCGCGATCCCATCGCCCATCCCAGTCGAGTTTTCTTCCTCACGAGCTAAAATATCTTTTTTGTATAATTCTTCGTCGTCGATAATACCTTTTTCATAATAGTGGTGTACCATTTCATCGATCACGCCGGCTTTAGTGTCAGCTTCCAGATCCATGATCATGATATCTTTCATCAATAATTCACGAATATCCATTGCTCTAAATTCCTTCCATCATTTGTAGGTCAAATCCAGTCAAACAAATTCACATCCCAGCAGCTTCGCTCATCTTACTATGTTGAACAAAACAACCAGCCTCATTATCTGACCAGTAAAGACCCGCTGATTGCTCCAAGAAAAACGTGGTGCTTTTTAGCCCCGCCTTGTCCTTGAAACTTATTTAACTTACTTATCTATTCTTCCCATTCCGTGATCTTGATCTGTGGTAAGATCTCCGCAATTTTTTCACGGATTGCAAGATCCTCAGAGAAGGTTGTGGCTGAACCACAAGCTAAACCATACTTAAAAGCTTCTTGTGGATCTTTAGTACGAGCAAACGTGCCTGTAAAGCCTGCAATCATTGAATCACCAGCACCTACCGAATTAATAACAGTTCCCTTAGGTGCCTTTGAACGGTAGACTTTATCCTGAGTGACCATTAAACCACCATCAGCAGCCATTGAAACTAAAACATGCTGGGCACCGAGCTCCAACAGTTTACGTGCATATTTTACAATATCTGCAATGCTGTTTAATTCAACGCCAAACAAATCTGCCAACTCATGATTGTTTGGTTTAACAACGAGCGGCTGTTCCGGCAAAGTTTTTAGCAAACTTTCCCCGGTCGTATCGATCACAAACTGCGCACCCTTGGAACGAATAATCTTGATCAAATCTAAATAAAAATCAGTGCTTAAGCTTGGTACTAGGCTGCCGGCAAAAATCACCGTGTCAGCGGGTGTCAGTTGTTCGAACTGTTGGGAAAAGGCTGCAACTTCAGCAGCAGTGATCTGCGGTCCTTGACCGTTGATCTCTGTTTCGGTTTGTGCCTTGATTTTAACGTTGATCCGGGTGTCGGCCGCGATCCGCGTAAAATTGGTGCGTAAGCCAAGTTCTTGTAAGGAATCATCAACAAATTCACCGGTAAATCCTCCTAAAAATCCCAGCGCTGTATTATCAAGCCCGAGTTCTTTTAGGATCCGGGAAACATTGATCCCTTTTCCACCTGGCATTTTGTTGTCATAATCCATGCGATTGACTTCGCCCAGCGTTAATTCTTTAAGCTGAACAATATAATCAATTGCTGTATTGACAGTCACTGTATAAATCATGACATCTAGACCTCCAAAATATTAGTTTGCCTGCTGTATTTGTCGAAAACAACACGCGGTATATCAGTGGTAATCAGCGTAACTTGTTCGAGATCAGCAATCTTAACAAATGAAACGGCATCAAACTTAGAACCATCTGCCAAAACAAAAACTTCTTCTGCTTGACCTAAAGCGGCTTGTTTAACAGCTGCTTCTTCAGGGTCCGGTGTTGTTAAACCGTATTCATCATGCACACCGTTAGTTCCTAAAAAGACTTTGTTGAAACGATACCGCTGTAAGTCACGCACGGTTTTAGTCCCGATGATTGCTTTAGTCGTATTCTTGAGCATCCCGCCAACTAGCAGTGTCCGGATGCCTTGATCAGCTAACTGTGACGCATGGATTACACCATTCGTCACAACAGTTAAATGCTGTTCTGGTCTCAAATAACGAACAACAGCCAAAGTACTTGTCCCAGCGTCTAAGAAAATGACGTCTTCATCAGTGATCTTGGCAGCTGCCAACTGTGCGATCCGGTCTTTAGCAGACACATTTTGGGTCGACTTACCGGTCATATCCATTTCTCGTTGCAAGTCGTGTTTGGCCTTGGCACCGCCATGGATCCGAACTAATGAGCCTTGCTCTTCTAAGATCTGCAGGTCACGTCTGGCAGAAGAAGCAGAACATTTTGTCTGTTGGCAGATGTCCTTTAATTTGACCACTTTGCTGTCCGAAAACATCTCCATGATCATTTGTTGTCTTTGCTCTGCAAGCACTTCCATTACCCCCCGCAAGTATATTACCAAATCACATCTAAAAAATCAATCACATTCCGTCAAAAACTTTCAAATTATTCCAAATAATGCCTATTTTGCTGAACCTTTGCGTAACTTTGGTTATTTTATCTCTAAAACGTTCAAAATCATCCAAATGTTAGCAGCCATTAAGCGAAGGTTCATTTAAAGTGAATTATATATTATAATCAACTGTAATCATTTTCACAAAGGAGAAAGCTTATATGGATAAAAAAGCCGTAGTTCTTATCAACTTGGGAACACCTGAAAAACCAACCACAAAAAGTGTGCGTGAATATCTGAACATCTTTTTGTCAGACCAACGCATCATTAAAATGAGTCCGTTTTGGTGGCAGCCGATCTTACATACAATGATCTTACCACACCGGCCACAGAAATCTGCCAAACTATACCAGCAGATCTGGCGTGAAGATGGCTCGCCTCTCCTGACCTATGCGAGAACACAACAGAATTACCTGCAAGAACGTTTGCCAGACTATCGAGTAGAGATCGCCATGTCTTACAGTCACCCTCGGATCAGTGAAACATTTTACAAACTGCGGACTGCCGGCTATCAAGATATCACGATCATCCCGTTGTACCCGCAATATTCAGGTACGACTGTGGGCTCAGTTTATGACGACGTTCAAAACTACTTCCGCAAAACTGACAAGATCGTGGACTTACGTTTTATCCACTCTTTTTACAAGGAAGACGACTACATCAACTACTATGCTGAAAAAATCAAGGAACAACTGCAAAAAACGCCAGTCAATGCCTTGCTTTTCTCCTATCATGGCGTGCCCGTCTCATATGTTGCAAACGGCGACCCTTACCCGCAAGAATGCCGCGAAACTACTGCAAAGATCATGGAAAAAGTTGGCAAGGTCAAATATTTTCAAACTTTCCAATCGAAATTCGGTCCAAGCGAATGGCTCAAACCCGCTACTGATTCCACACTCAAGGGGCTGCCTCACCGCGGCTATCGCAAGATCATGGTGATCGCGCCGGGGTTTGTGGCCGATTGTCTGGAAACTTTACATGAGTTAAAGGTCGAAAATAAGGGCTACTTTATGACTCATGGCGGCGAAGAATTCGTCTACCTGCCGCCATTTAACGACGATCCCAAGTTCGCCGACCTCTTGGCTAAATTAGTCAGAAAGTAAGATAATAAAAAGAACGAGAAAATTGCCGCTGTTAGCAATTGATCTCGTTCTTTTGATATGCACTACTTTAATTTTGGTTCTATAATATTTGGTACTGATA
>NZ_AZFI01000056.1 GCF_001435755.1 Ligilactobacillus acidipiscis DSM 15836
TTAAATTTTACAATCTGCCATTTGTATCAAGCCAAAAATAATGGTGGGAACAAGGTCAATAATTTTTAAAATGACGAGATTATTAAAACAGACAGCTAAAGAGTAAAATAGCATGGCTGCTATATGCTTACTGAGGACAACAAGGTCAAGGTAAAGAGCGTTAATTTTGAAAGCAGCTGTTTTTTACTTGACTTTACCTAATTCTTTGCTTATATTTAATTTATCTACTAACGGGGGGTAATCATTGTGGCAAGTCAATTCGTCAATACTAAAATGTGCTGTTGCTGTACGTCGCGTCTGATGCGATGTTCAGTTTGTTAAGTATTGACTTTTACGATTGTTGCAATGAAAGAGTTCATACTAAACAAGTGATAATGAACAAAGCCCAGACGCGAGACTTCTTAAATGAATGATTGCGTCTTTTTTTGTATATTAAACTTGGAAATGTCGTTAATGTTTTTGAAGGTAAGCAAGGGAACTTTGAAAACAGAATATGACCCTTTATTGTGATGAGAGTATAGCTGTAATCGTTTTTTTAGATAATTTATTTAGTTTAGTTCCGGCAAGAATCGTTTCTTGGGACTTGTCGCTATGCTGTTATTGTGGGAGGAAATTAAAATGAAAAAGATACATAAGATATTATTGACCATTTTTACCGCTTTGCTGGTGGTTGTTATTGCCGGATGCGGTAATAAAAAATCAAATAGTAACGAGAGTAACAAGAAGCAATTAAATCTTAGTGCCACGGCACCCTTAGACACGATCGATATTTCGAAATCGACTGGATATGGGCAGACAGGCAACGTGTTTGAGAGCTTTTATCGTTTGGGTAAAAAGGGCCAGGTCAATGCAGGCTTAGCTAAAAGCAGTTTAGTTTCAGGCGATGGTTTGACTTGGACTTTTAAATTACGTGATGCTAAGTGGAGTAATGGTGACAAGATCACTGCTCAAGACTTCGTTTATTCTTGGCGGCGGACACTCGATCCAAAAACTAAATCACCATATTCATATTTGTTTAGCGGGATCAAGAATGCCGATCAGATCATCGATGGGAAAGCTAAACCTGATAGTATCGGGATCTCAGCACCTAATGATAAAACAGTTGTGATCAAGTTAGACAAACCGATTGCTTACTTTAAGGTTTTGATGGCCTATCCTTTGTTTGGACCGCAAAACGAAAAAGTCGTTGACAAGTATGGCAAAAAGTACGGGACTAAATCACAGTACATGGTTTATTCAGGACCATTTAAGATCAAGAACTGGTCAGGTACCGGCAACAAATGGCAATTTGCTAAGAATGACAACTACTGGGATCATAAAGTTGTTAAATTAGCTCAAATCAACTATACGGTGGTTTCTAATCCAACTACTGGGCAGGAATTATATCAGCAAAACAAACTTGACCTGACACCATTGACAAGTCAACAGGTGAAAAACTTTAAAAGCGATAAAGAATTCAAGCAATATCCTTATTCATATGTAACGTATATTAAGTATAATTTTGCCGACCAGGATGCAGCTAAACGCAAGGCTATGAATAACAAGAACATTAGATTGGCAATGTCGTTGGCGATCGATCGCGATGTTTTAACTAAGAAGATCTTAGGTGACGGTTCAGAACCGCCAAAGGGCTTTGTAGCTTCCGATTTAGCTAAAGACCCTCAGACAGGAAAAGATTTTGCTGACCAGCAGTATGTTAAAGACACTGTTGATACCAACACTAAGCTGGCTCAAGAATATTGGCAAAAAGGGTTGAAAGAGATCGGACAAAAAGACCTGAAATTGACCTTATTGGCAAGTAACGATGATGCTAACGGTAAGGTTATTTCTGAATATTTACAATCGCGTTACCATAAGATCTTACCAGGACTTGATATCGATATTCGTGATATCCCTGGTCATAGTGCAACCCAGCGTGCCGACGATGGCGACTTTGACTTGTATTTGTCCGGCTGGGGCGGAGACTTCAGTGATCCGATCACGTTCTTGCAAACAGTTAAGAGCAATACGTCATATAACCAAGGAAAATATTCTAATAAGGAGTATGACGAACTGGTCGACCGTGCTCAAGACCAAGATGCCAACGATGAAAATAAGCGCTGGGATGATTTAGTCAAAGCCACACAGATCTTAAACGCTGAACAAGGGATGACACCCGTTTATCAACAAGTAACAGCTTATTTACAGAAATCTGATGTTAAGGGTATTATCCATAATACTGCTGGAACACAGTGGAGCTATAAGTATGCGTACAAGGATTAAGAACTGATAATTAAAAAGCGAGAGCAAAAATTCCTTCAGAGACTAGGTGTGATCCCAGTTTCTGGAGGAATTTTTAATGGACAAAGATCAGTCTTTGTTTGTTAGAACGTTTTTCATCAAATGAATAAGTAGGAGATTGAAAGTTCTTGATTTCTTCCAAGGTAGTAATTTCATTTTCAGCCATAAAATGTACCATTTCGCCCCGCGCGATCTTCGCAGGGGTTGCTCGTGTTCGTAATTTACCATCAATTAAGTGTGCAAAAACTATTTCTACAAACTGATCATCTGGTCGCAAGTAAGGAGTGATCGCTTTAGAATATTCTTTTGAGGCCAAGTTGATGATCGGACCGTCAGTATTTAGGGTAGAATATAACTTATCTCCCCAAAACGTATAAAGGTCTTTATTATTGTTGACTGAAAGTCGAGCGCCCATTTCCAAACGGTAAGGAACAATTCCGTTGAAAGGTTTTAGAATGCCGTAAAAACCAGAGAGGATCCGCAGTGTCTTTTGCAAATAATTCAGGGCAGGCTGAGTTAGAACGTCTGGCGCCATGTATTGGTATTGAATTCCTGAATAACTTAGTATGGCAGGTGTTAATGGCTGTTTAAGATTTATTTCTTGAAGTTGGTGGTAATTTTTTTGGGTTAGTTTAGTGCTGGTTTTCCATAATTGTTGAGCTTTTGAATAAGAGAGCTGCTGCATTTTTTGTAAAATCATTGCAGTTTGCTCTAGAAAAGCAGGCTCCCCACTGGGAGAAAAGCTATCCTGATCGATTACCATTTTCTTCGCGGGTGAAATAATGATTTGCATAAGCACATTCCTTTGTTTAGCAGAGTTTGGTAGTTCTGCATTTGTTATAGTGATATTTCTTGCTGTTTCACATTAATAATAAACCAAACCGATATTATCGCAAAGGCGTTTTGTTCAAAGAAAGTCTGAATTCTGATAAAATTAGGTACTAATAAGAAAAAAAGCAAAACTTCCATATTTGTAAAGAAGGTGTTATTTTGAGTAAATTGAAACTCAATACAAAACAAGTTAAAGCAAGCTTTAAAGAACTCAATGATAACTTTAAGATAACCCCGTACCAATTTGCTAAAATTACCGGTATTCCGCAAACTTTTATCGATAAAACTCCTAATTCAAAATTTGATCGAGCTAGATTTGGATGATCCGCATTGTGTTTATAGTTTGTTCTTGAATAATTTGTTAGATCCTAATTATAGAAAGAAAATAATGTTGAGCTAGTTCTAGAAAAAGAAAGTTAACTTTTACATTTAATGGAGGGAACCATGAATCACACAGGAATAATAAGTCATATTGAAATTTACGTTAGCAATTTAGAAAGAACTCGTTTGTTTTGGGAAAGATTGCTTGTACAAGATCTGGGCTATAAAGTTTATCAAGAGTGGAGATCAGGTGTTAGTTATATACTGGATAAAACTTATATCGTTTTTGTTCAGTCTTCAAAGGTTGATCCTAAGTATGATCGGACAAAAACTGGGTTAAATCACCTGGCTTTTATGGTAACGACAAATAAACAAGTTGATGAAATACGTTCACAACTGCTGGCTGCTAAATATAAAGAATTATATGCGGATCGTTATCCCCATGCTGGGGGAAGTGATAGTTATGCTTTATATTTTGAAGATCCAGATCGTATCAAGGTTGAGGTAGTCAGTGATGAATAAAAAGTGGTATCTTTACTTTGAGTTAAGTAGTTTACGAAAACTATGGCTAATGCATCTATTTCCACATTGATCTCTTTTTGTGTTAGTATGTATCTCATCTAGTGGTAGGGTTATTGCTCAGTAGTTCAGTGGTAGAATAATTGGCTGTTAATCAAGAGGTCGCTGGTTCGAATCCAGCCTGAGCAGTTACAAATTTAAGTGAATTATTTTTAGCTGCTCTTTAATTGTATTGAAGTTAAGGAGTAGTTTTTAATTGTTAAATTTTTAAAAAGCTGATCTGCAAATAATGAGAGCGCTTTAAATGAGAGCGCTTTATATGATATTATTTAAGGAGGAAGTATCTGAGAAAGGTGGCAGCTTGATGACAAATTTTAAAGGATTTATTGTACGTAACTACGATAGTAAAGTTGAGGGACAGATCGAAAAATTAAGCACGGATGATTTGTCGGCTGGAAACGTATTGATCAAAGTTGAATATTCTTCATTAAACTATAAGGATATGTTGGCTTTTCAAAAAAATGGCGGGGTGATCCGCAACTATCCGTTGATTCCAGGTATTGATTTGGCTGGGACAGTGATCAGTTCTGAAGATGCAAACTTTAAAGAAGGAGAATGGGTCCTAGGTGCGGGTTACGGTCTGGGAGTGAGTCATAGCGGAGGATTAGCTGAAATTGCCAGAGTTCCCGGTGAGTGGCTGACTAAAGTTCCAGAGAACATGACAACTAGGGAAGCAATGATATACGGTACCGCTGGATTGACAGCAGGTTTATCTATCAAAGCATTGCTTGAAGCGGGAATGAAACCTGAAGACCATGTATTAGTCACCGGCTCAACTGGTGGAGTAGGCAGTATTGCTACTAAGATTTTGGCAAAGCTAGGCTATGAGAATTTAGCTGCTTTGGTGCGTAAGCCTGGACAAGCAAAAATTGCTCAAAGTCTGGGAGCTACAGAAGTAATTGACGCGTCGTCGATCAGATCCGGGAAACCGTTGCAGCATCAAACATTTGATTATGTTCTTGACACGGTTGGCGGTGATGTGGCTGCTGCTTTATTGTCAATGGTTAAGATCGATGGGGCAATGAGTGTCTGCGGTAATGTCGGAGGTAATAAACTAGCAACTTCAGTCTTACCATTTATTTTACGTGGAATATCTCTATTAGGTATTGATTCGATCACACCACCAGCTGAAATACAGAATGAAATTTGGCAAAAGCTGGCGACTGATTGGAACATCGTAGATGAGTTAGTAGTCGATGAAGTTGGTCTAGATGAAGTTTTGCAAGTTGTTCAAAAATTAAAGGATGGCCAGCATTTGGGCCGAACGATCGTAAAAATTCAATAGATAATGAAAAACTAGTTGTTAAGCTTAAGGTAACAGAGTTTAGCAACTAGTTTTGATTATTTTTTCTTTTTTAGCAAGTGTTTTCTGGGTCGGCTATAGGTAAAACCTTCCCCTGCGGCTTCATTTACACTAAATGAGGTCATAAAAGCATGAGGGTCGACAGAAGAAACAAGTTCCTTTAATTCGTGAAGTTCATTTGGAGTTACCACAACGTACAGGGTCGGACGTTGTTCACCCGAATAAACTCCCTGTCCATTCAAGACAGTGACTCCACGATCCAATTTTTCCATGATCAAGTCGGCTATTTCACGGTAATTGTTACTGATTATCAGGTTGCCTCTTGCCTCGTATGCGCCGTCGATCGATGAGTTGATCAAGCGGGTCGCGATGTATGAATAAAGCAGTGTGTATGCCATATGACGCAGATCCACATAGACTAACGAAATAGTTAAAATGATCACATCTAACCATAATAGTGTTTGTCCCATTGGCACACCCTTGAAGCGTTCAAACATTTTAGCGATGATGTCGGTCCCGCCAGTTGTTCCCCCAAAGCGATAGACGATTCCTTGTCCAATACCACCACAGATACCAGCACCGACTGAAGCCAAGAATAAATCGTGATCAATGTTGATACTTAATGGGACACGTTGCCAGATCCATAAAGCAATCGATAAAACGACAGTCCCGTAGATAGTATAGATCAAAGCTTGACGCCCAAGATAGCGGTAACCAAACCAAATCAAAGGTATATTCAAAAGTAAAGTCGTATATGCAGGATCTATTTTAAAAACGGCTTTGACTATTAAAGTTACACCACTGAGACCTCCATCTGCTAAGTTATTGGCGATATTAAAGAAGACCAAGGAAAACGCAAAAATTGTGCAGCCAACTGCTATCATGATCAGATCTAAAACATGGACTGATTCGGGATTTTTTTCGGCCACAAGATCACTCCCCTCAAAAAAAGATATGTAAACTAATTTTAGCAGATTGTTCAATGAAAAGAAAAATAATTTAGGTCTCTGTCACAACTCATTACCAAGAAATTGCGAGGCTTAACAAACGTATTATTCGGCCATGGTTACATATAAAGTAGACGAGCAAACCTAGTCATAAAAACCTAACCTTGGAGAAAAAATAAGAACCGTCTCATAGTAGGATCCTTTTATCCCATTATGATGCAGTTCTTATATTCACAGCCAAAATTAATGCTCCAGTGTCCCCGTTTAAATCTGGGCTTTAAGTACTCTCGCTGGATATGATTTTTTTGTTAATATTTTTTAGCAGAGTTACATTAGTTAGCGACAAAAGTACTGACCAAAAAATTTCTTTTTAATGGTACCTTATTTTAAGCAGTGCCGCAGTCCTTTTCCTTACGCAGTTCTCGTTTGCGTAACCAAGGCATGACAAGGCCTAGACCAAATAAAACAAAAACAGTAATAAAGTTTAAAATAAGCTGGTGAGTGAAATCCCAGGTTCCAAATTTAACTTCCTGTGGAATAAAGCCTAATGTTGCACAAACAAAAGTAAATAGTAAGCACCAGCCTCCGATCAAAAGAGCACCTGTCTTGTTTTTAATAAAAACATAATCTGAGTGAAATTTCTTATCTTGCAAACGTACAGCAATAAAAGCAAAAAAGACCCAGCATGTTTTGTATGGAGAGACAATGCCGTTAATGTTTAGCAACCAATTATAAATTGTATTAATATCTGGCAATGTCCCTGTTAAAAGCAGTAAAAAAAGATTCAAACCAGTTGTCATTAAATATGAGTTTACCGGACGTCCATTTTTATTTTTTCTAGTTACCCATTTAGGCATGAAATTATCAGCAACATCACCCGCAAAAACGCGACTAGTTGCATCTAGTAACACAGCTAACTGAGCCATCATAAAAATCGCTTGCACAACAGCAAAAACGTACATTAAAATATTGCCTAAACCGAGTTGCTGACCGAGCAAAGCAAAAGCATAATAGGGACCGTTCATTTTAAAATCATGTGGTATCTGGTTTCCATTAAAGAAAACTGCCAGTGCCAAGGTTCCAAAAATAGTTAAGAAAGCAGTCATAATAGCTAGTAGCCACATTGCTTTAGGAAACTCATGCTTAGGGTCGCGCATGCGTACTACATAAGGTGCTGCTAGTTCAGCTCCTGACATTGCAAAAATCAGCAGACCAGTGGTTGAAAAGTACTTTAAAGAGAAATTGGGCATAAAAGAGTGCCAATTAAATGGTTGAGTAGCGATATGTGCCCCTTGGGTCAATGCATAACCAGCTAAAAGTACAAACAAAGCGGACATAATAAACATTGCGCCACCACCGATTAATGACAAAATTTCAAGGGAATTTTTGATTGCATTTTCCAATAAAATAAATATCAAGATCAAACCGAAAGTTAATAAGCCGAACCAAAATGGGGACATTTTTTGTCCCAAAGTGTTGTTACCAAGAATCATCCAGCTAAAAGAAACGATAACCGAGTTAGAAACATCCACAATATAAGGTACACTTTGTACCCAATACATCCACGAAGTAACATAACCTAGAGTATCATTACTACTGCGACGAACCCAGGAAGCCAGACCGCCATCTTGATTATCAAAAGTTAAACTCATCTGACTGGCAATCAATTCATAAGGAATAACGTAAGTAAATAAAAGAAAGATCCAAGAGATAACGACCGAAAGACCTTGGTTTTGAAAAGGATAGAAAATATTTTCGAAACTGATTATTGTTACAAAATCTAAAAGTGCAATCACAGTCCAGTGCATATAGTGTTTGTTTGGTTGTAATTCTTCCATAGTTAATAATTTTGCTCCTTAATTAATTATTCTTTTTGTTTTAAGAATTAATTATAATGTTAGGAGGTTTATAAACTGCAATAAGAAAAGACATTAATATCCCTCATTTTATAGTTATCGTTAGTAATGGAACATCAAAGTCCGATTTATACTGTAAAACTTACAAGGAGCTTTTACTTCTCATGTTGTATAATAAATCTAGTTTCTATTACCTGAATTCTATTTTTGTGACTAAATCTAGCTTAAAATCTGTATAATATGTATTTTCATGGTGAAAAAGTATTGCTATATTTTGTAGCTATTCTATTGTAAGCCAATTTAACTTTTTTTTACAGAAATTTTCTAATCTTGAAAGAACGTGAAAAAACATGAAAATTTTAAAAATCGCCGCTCCTAAGAACTTGAGTAGTTGTATTCCCGTTCAATGGAAAAGAATTGAACCAACTGATGTTACAAATCCAGCCGAGATCGCTGGCGCTGTTTGCTTAAAAGATGACTTTTATTTTCAACAAATTTTTCAAAAATTGCAACAAGATTCAGGATTGTCTTTTCCCATAATTAAGGTGTCTGTCCCGTTTGATGTAAAAGATATTCAATCTCAAGTTATTAATGCTGCTGAAAAATATGAACAAAAAAATATCCCGGGTTTTTTAAGTGATTTAATCAAATTCGCTAAGGACACACCGCTTAGTTTTACAACTCCCGGGCATCATAATGGACAGTATTATGAAAAGCACCCGGCTGGTGTGGTATTTGATTGCTTTTTTGGTAAAAACATGCTGACAGCTGATACCAGTGATACAGTTGCTGCGTTGGGAGATACTATGACTCATACCGGCACGCCGCTAACTGCTCAAAAAGTTGCTGCTCAAGCTTATCACGCTGATAAAGTTTATTTTTGTACGAATGGGACAACCAGTGCTAATACAATTTGTGCCAGTGCTTTATTATCTCCTGGTGACCTTGTATTATTTGACCGCAACAATCATAAATCCTTATATAATAGTGCGCTGGTTTCTAGTGGTGCGATCCCGATATATGTCAGAACAGACCGCAATCCCTTGGGATTAATCGGGGCAATGAATCCTGATGATCTGAGTGAGAAAAGTTTAAGAGAGCAAATCAAAAAGGCAGCCCCTGCAAAAGCGAAGGCTAAACGACCATTTCGCTTAGCAGTCGTTCAAGCTGAAACTTATGATGGTGTTTTTTATAATGCAGAATGGATAATCAAAAAAATCGGCTCTCTTTGTGATTATATTTTATTTGACTGTGCTTGGGGAGGGTATGAACAATTTGTTCCACTGCTTAAGGAGCTATCGCCGTTAAATCAACATTATGAACCAGATGACCCAGGGATCTTAGTTACACAATCCGTCCATAAGCAACAAGCTGGAATGGGACAAACCTCTCAGATCCTAAAAAAAGATCATCATATAAAAGGCCAATCACGATATGTTGATCATAAACATTTTAACAATGCTTATTTGAAATACGTGACCTCCAGTTATTCCTATCCTATATATGCTTCCTTAACTACTAATGCCTATTTAGCAGCTAGTGAAGGTGTTTCTAAATGGTGGTCGGATCTATTAGTTAGAAGTATTGAATTCCGAAAGCAATTATTACGTCGTTCTAAAATATTTAAACCGTTAGTACCTTTAACTTATGAAAATGTTTCTTGGCAAAATATTCCAACAGAGCAATTGGCCACCCAGCAAAAATATTGGCAGCTGGACAAAAGTATTAATTGGCATGGCTTCAATAATACTGTAAAAGATGAAGCAATGTTAGATCCGTTTAAGTTAACGATCGTAACACCGGGGATCGACATTGCAAATGAGCGTTATCTAGCTGATGGAATTCCAGGAGCTGTTGTAGCGGAGTTCTTGTTGGAAAAACAAATTATTCGTGGAAAGGATGATTTGAACTCATTACTGTTCTTATTAACGCCTGGAGATTCAGAAAGTGATTTGAATACTCTACTTGACGCTTTGTTGGAATTTGAAAAAGCTTATGAAGCTGATATTTCTCTACAAGAGGCTCTGCCACGACTTTATGAAAAAAATCAAGAACGTTATCAAGGGTACACTTTACATGACCTCTGTCATGAAATGCATGAGTATTATAAAGAAAACAATACTTTCAATTTACAAAAAGCTTTATTTGCCAAGAGGAACTTGCAGGATTATGTAGAAACTCCATGGCAAGCTGATTTGAGTTTTAAGAAAAACCAAAATGAACTTTGCGATTTGGACAACATTGTCGGTCAAGTCGCACTGGAGGGTGCTTTGCCTTATCCACCTGGAGTGTTTATTGTTGCACCAGGAGAAAAATGGCAAAAAATAGATCAGCAATATTTCAAAGTATTAGTTGGAGTGATGGAAAACTTCCCCGGATTTATTCCAGAGATCCAAGGTGTCTACTATGAGAAAGATCAGCAGGGGCATTATAAAGTGCAAGGTGAGGTAGAACACAAAGTTAATGAATTTTAGGAATGAATAAGGGCAGATTATAAAGACATGTATTTGTTTCAGACCAAGTTTACATCGGGCAGCTTTTTTGTTATGCGAGATTCGGAATAACTAAAGGTTGAAAGCACAAAAACAGACCACCCCCTCGATATTATGAGTCTATACTTTTTAGTGTTGATGAGTAAAGTCATCAGCACTATTTTTTTGGCAAAGGA
>NZ_AZFI01000057.1 GCF_001435755.1 Ligilactobacillus acidipiscis DSM 15836
CTTAACTAACTTCAACAACAAGTCGCTAAAGGCACGACTTATTGTTGAAGTCCGTTAATGCTCGGCTTCTAACCGCATTTCTTCACCTTGTTATTCTTTAGGAGGACTTTCATGTCAGGTTTATTTGGTACTTTGAATACTGCTCGCAGTGGGTTAGATGCTAACCAAATCGGCTTGCAGACTATCAGTCATAATATTGCTAACACTAATACCGATGGTTACTCGCGCCAACGTGTTGATTTATCAACGAAGATTCCTTATGCAAAAACAGGAGTTGGTTTGATCGGTAGTGGTGTTCAAGCTGATGGTATCTCACGGATCGTTGATGACTTTGTACGTTCACAGGTTCGAGATTCTAATTCAGATTATAATTTTAACGTCCAAAAATCAGATGTTTTGGCTTTATTAGAAAATGCATTACATGAGCCGTCAGACGATGGACTCATTACACAATTGAATAATTTCGCTGACAGCTTACAAAAATTAGCCGACAATCCGGAGTTGGATACGGCTAAAACTAATAGTGTTCAAATGGGCGTTGCTTTAGCTTCTTATATCCAGCAAACTGCGCGGCAAGTTTCACAAGTTTCTACTGATACACGTTCTTCTCTGGCGAAAACTGTTCTAGATTTTAATGAAAAGGCAGAACAACTCGTTAATTTGAATCAACAGTTGTATGACAGTCATTTAAGTGATGAACAGCCCAATGATTTGTTAGATCAACGTGATAGTTTGTTAAAGGATATGTCTGCTGAAAGTAATTTAACAGTCTCGTTTGACAAATATGGCCGTGCTTCACTTAGTATCGGTGACCATGCCGTGGTTGACAGTGAAAAAGGAGTACAGACTAAGTTAAATGTTGTTGTCAGTAATTCTAACGGCGAAGCTCAGATTTTGCCGAATGGTGATGAAACACAACCGAAGCAAACGATCGATGGAGATTTCACGGTCGGAGAGGTCGTTTTTGAAACAGCGAACGGTTCAGAGAAGTACAGCAAGTTAGCAGTCAAGTCTGGTTCGATCGGCGGTTTGCAAGAATCATTGGCTGAAGTGGAAAGCCATCGAGCTGAATTAAATGATTTTGCCAAAGGCGTTGTAGAAATCGAAAATATCGTTTATTCTGATGGGCAAACTCCAGATAGCGGCTTTTTTGAAATCACTGATCCAAGTGATCCGGCTTTAAGTATTAAGATCAACGATGATTTAGTCGCAGATCCAGGCAAAATGAAAGTCGGTACTGGTGATGATCCGGCCGAAGGAGATAATGGCCGTGCTTTAGCGATGGCTAAGGCGCTTAAGAGTAAGCTTGATTATCCGGTTGATACGGCGAAATTGTTGGAAAATTATAATAAGGGTACTTTGACCTTCAATAATTCTCAAGATGGTTTAACGATTCCAGGTGCCTATAACAGTATCGTGACAAAAAATGGGATATCTAAACAAAAAGCAGACAATATGGCATCTGCTCAATTATCAGCGTTGAACCAACTGGAATACAAAGACCAAGCAGCTTCTGGTGTTAATTTGAATGAAGAAATGTCAGATGTGATCAGATTTCAACAGGGGTTTCAGGCTAATGCCAAATTATTAAATGTCGTTTCAGAAATGTTGGATACTTTGATCAATAGAACGGGGGGTTAATCAATGAGAGTTTCCAGTAAAATGGAATATTCTGATTTCTTGAAGAATTTACAGATCAGTACTAACAAGGTTCAAAAGACAATGAATCAACTGTCTAGTTTGAAAGAAGTCAATAAGGCTTCTGATAATCCTTTGTTAGTCGCAAAGATCTTAGATCTGAATGTTTCGATTTCACAAAACAAAACGTATGGCCAAACAATTTCTGATTCCACGCTCTGGTCGCAAACGCAAGACTCAGCTTTAGATAATGTTTCGACCTTGATGCTTTACATTAGAAATTTGATCGAGTCGTCGGCCAATAGCGGAACAGCTACACCTGCGGTTTACAATGCGAACCGTAAAGAAATCTCGCAGTCGATCTCAGGGATAGTTGATGCTTTGAATACCAACTATGATGGCAGGTATATCTTTGGGGGGACAAAGACACAAGAACCGCCATTTGCTGTTATCAAAGATGCTGAAGGGGAAGCTGTCAGTTTAGAATACAGAGGCAACTCGGACAATTTGCAGCGTGAGATCTCCGATGGCGTTAACATAGATTTAGCTACAGACGGGTCACGTTTGATGCACGCCGATGGTTCGCCTGGCATTGATAAAGATAGCAAGTCTGAACTGACCGAATTCTTTAGTGGTTTGATCGATACTTTGAAATCGGGGGATCCAGATAGAAAGTTATCCAGTGAATATTTGTCAGGAATCGATAAATTTACTGAAAACTGTACTGACTATAGATCTAAGATCGGTTCGATCGAAAATCGTTTAAGTTCAGCATCAGCTCGAAATAAATCTGAGAAAAATACTTTAGCGGAAACTTTATCTAATAAACAAGATGTTGATGTTGCAGAGAAGTATATGGGATATCAAAATCAAATGATTGCATATCGTTCGACCTTGGCTATGGGGACTAAGGTCATGCAAACTTCGATATTAGATTATCTGCGTTAAAGTTATGTTTTGTTTTAGTGGGGCTAAAGGGGTAAAAGAGCAGTAATTGCTCGTTAATTTGATGACTTCAGTGCAAGCAAAAGCAAATACTGGCAAACATATTATTTAGGGGTTGTTTGCTCTAGTGCTTTTGTGAACGATAGTCATGAGATCCTTAGGGGGTCAAATTAGATAGTTAGGGAAAGATGGGGAAAGAAAATGGCAAGTAAGAAAAAAGTTGCTAAAAAGAGTATTCAGAAGTATATTTTACCGTTACTCTTATTGATAGCATTGGTACCGGCAATTATAATGAATTTGATCTCATACGGGAATACACGTCAGCAATTGATCGAGAAAAATGACCGTTTAAAAGTGACGGCTGTAAATGTTTTGCAACGGCAACAAGTTGACATGCGGCAAGATGTTACTGGACAAATTGCTAGTTTGGAAAAAAGACCAGAGTTGACCAATAATGTCAACTTAAAAGACGCTAACAGAACTTTGAAAATTGCCAATGGCGACGCTCAGGGAACGATCACAAACTTGATGTATGTCAATACTGATGGTACATATGCCTATTCAAATTTTGCGATGCCTAAAGATATGAATATTTTAGATCAAGATTGGTATCAAAAAGCACCTACAGGGCATGCATATTGGTCGATTCCATATGAGGATCCGGCTAATCATTCGTATAGTGCAAGTGTTTCCCAGAAAATCATAGATAAGCAGGGAAAGGCCCATGTTTTAGCAATTACTGTTTCATATTCATCAGTACAAAAATCTGTTGAATCGATGGAAATCGGAAACAATGGTCAAGCCGCCGTTTTAACTAAAGCCGGCAGGGTTTTGATCAAAAAGAACACTGGTAAAAGCAATAATACTTTTAAAGCAGGTAAAATGATCAACAAGACAGCCGTTTATAAAGCAGTGGCTGCTTCAGCGAAAAAGAAGGGGACGATCAAAGTTCCTGGAGGTTCGCAGATCAATAAGGTTACCTTTGACAAGGGCAATGGAACAACTGACAATTGGACCATCGCCCAAATGAACAATAGTGATTTGAGCGCAGGCACACATCATATGTTGATAACCTTGACAATCTCAATGTTGGCGATCATCATTTTAGCCGTGATAATATCTTACTATAGTGCAGGTTTGATCAAACGTGCTTTATTAATACTTGAGAAGTTCTTTATAGATGCTGGCCAAGGTAAGATGAGTTACGTGCCTGCAGTGGGTGAAAAAATCGAGTATTCTAAGGTACCAATAGAACGTCTAGCTCAAAAGATGACCAGAGCTGATGCGAATGGACATGAGTTTAACAGAGTAGCGGCTAGTTACAATAATATGATCGCTTCTGTCACTGTTCTGATCGGACAAACACAGCAAGAAGCCAAGAATGTTTCTGAACAAGCTGCATCATTACTTGACCTTTCGAAACAAACAACAACTGCTTCTGAAGAAATCGCACAGACGATCACTGAAATTGCTGAAGTGACAGGATCACAAGCAAAAGAAACTACTGAAAGCGTGGATAACGTTCAAAAAATCACTGCACATATTGATAATGTCAATGCGAATATGGAAGAGCTTGATAATTCATCCAAAGAAGCTTCAAAAGTTGGACAAAATAACCTGGATGTCATGGACAAGGTCAATGGTAACTGGTCAAATGAGATCAACGGAATGCAAGCTTTGATGAGTAGTGTTCAGGAAATGGATAGTGATGTACAAAACATTACTAAGATCATTAACGTTATCAATGATATTGCAAGACAGACGAACTTGCTTGCTTTGAATGCATCGATCGAAGCAGCTAGTGCAGGCGAAGCAGGAAAAGGATTCTCAGTTGTTGCAGCGGAGATCCGGAAGTTAGCTGAACAAAGTAATGATTCGACTAAAGAAATTGAGTCGATCATTGAACAGATCAGACAGCAATCAACTGGTTTGGTCAAAGCAACAACAGACTCACTGGAAAGCAGTGAAAAACAGACTGGTTTGATCACAGAAGCTATCAAGTCGACAATGAACGTTTATCAGCATAATGAAGCTATGGGTGCAAATGTTCAAAAGATCCATGAGGGTACAAAAGAGATCAGTGAAACTCAAAAGATGATCTTAGATAAACTTGAAAGCATCTCAGCTTCAACACAAGAAAACGCAGCAGGAACAGAGGAAGTTTCGGCTAATTCTGAAGAAGTGCAAGCTACGATGGATGAGTTTACCCAACATGTTTCGACCTTGGAAGAAACTGCTGCTCAGTTGCAAAAACTGACGGGTCAATTTGATTTAGATAACTAAGCAGAAAGCTGAGAAGCTGGCCAATTGCGAGTCCGTTATTAAATAGCAAAAAGTTAATATAAGAGAACTGCAAACAAAAAAGATCGTTCTTCTTTAAATTGAAGGACGATCTTTTTGCATGTAGTTAATTATTTTGCCAACTAATGATCAGTGCTTGTGGACCGATGAAGGAAAATATCGAAGGTGAATATAGATCAGTTACTAGTTGAAGTTGCGGCATAATTTCTTTCAGGCAAGAAACATATTTTTCCAAGACCATTGTATTGTCTGCCACGATTGCTAGTTCCGGTTTTGCTGCAGAGCTGCGAAACTTATTCAATAGCGCCGTTGCAATTTTTTTCGTGCGTGAACTTTTCATCAAGACTTCAAGTTCACCATTTTCGGAAAAATGCAGCAAGGTTTTATAATGCAGCATATTATTACTGAAAAGATGTGCATTATTTGAAATAGAACCGATCCGACGCAGATTTTTGAGATTTTCCATTATGACCAGCGTATGTTGTTTTTGGCGGTACTTGGTTAGTTCTGTTAAAATGTCAGCAATTTTCAATCCGTGAGTAATCAGAGTAAGTGCTCGTTCAACCAACGCACCTTCTGCAGGACCAAGAGTATGAGAATCAAAGAGATGGATCTTAAGCGGCTGTTGACAGTTCTTGGCGAAAGTAGAGAGATTTGAGCCTAAGCCACTGATCGAACTGGCAATATGTATACAAAGTATGTCAGTATAACCAGCCTGTTGAAGTTCATCAGTTACTGCAGAAATTGTTGTTAGTGGGATCTGCTCTTCTGTTACAGTGTTGAGTGTGGCTTCCCTTAGTGTTTCTAGTCCAGCAACTTCTGGCAATTCATTGGGATAATAAGTTTCTCCATCCAATGAAAGTGGGATCTGTAAGACCTTAATATTCGGTTGTGATCTGACTTTACTGCTGATCATCGCAGCACTGTCAGTTAAAATAGCGATTTTCATTAGTAATATCCATTCATTGTAAAAATTTCGCGGGTCGTGTCAAATATTTGTTAGAATAGACAGTTAGTTGATCCACGATTTTTAGCGACTAGTTACTCGGTCGTTAAAATGTCCAATAATAAAATTATAACATGCTTTTCAGGTTGATAAACGGTCGTCTTTTTTCTATACTTGAAAGTGCAGTATTAATGGAATAATTACTTGTTACATGGTGGTTCGTGACCATCCCACCTAAAAAAACTAGGAGGTTTTTAAAAATGACACGTGTTAATAATAAAGTTGCTGAGATCACCAAAACAGCTTTGATCGCTGCACTTTATGTAGTTTTAACCGTTACTTTTATACCATTGAGTTATGGCTCGATCCAATTTCGTTTGTCAGAACTGCTCAATACTATGGTGGTTTTCAACAAACGTTACATGAGGGGTGTTTGATTGCTAATTTATAGTCATCAATGGGGCCGGAATGTCATAGGCAGTCGCACTAGAATTACATCTGGTCAGTGAAGTTTTGTTTTGGATGACATATTTGACAGTCGGCATTGGTGAATTTGTTGTGGTTTTAATTGGCGACATTGTTGTGTGGCTGATCAATGAAAAAGTTGATCTAAGCCGGTAAAAGTGAGCGTGGTTTGCAAATAAAGAGGTGGCAATGATGCTGACATTCCTGTTTATATTATGCGTCCTTTTTGTGTGGAGCGTTTTGAGCTTCTTTTTCAACATCGGCTGCGGTTGCTTGTTAGGAGTCATATTTTTACTAATAATAATTGCTATTCTTTAAAATTAATCGAATAGAACTGAGGCAAAGCATTTTTGACGATAAACATGTTTTGTCTCAGTTTTTTTACGAAGTGTTAGGAAGATGAAAGCTTTTGATTACAAATGTGGCCTTCAAGCTGTCCAGACGAGGGCGGTGTGGCCACAACTTTAGTGAAACGATGAATATCCAGAGACAGACTAGAAACATGATAGATTTTCTTCAGTGTAAATTAAAAAAACATAATGTTGATCACATTACAGTTCTTTGCTTTATAGGTGGTTCACATTATTTAACTGTTACTGCTTTTGTAAACCGTCGATGGCCTGGGAGATATTATTCACAGCGTTAGTAACGTCTTGCTGAGTGGCAGCGTAAGACTTGATAACACCATTACCTCTCATGGCAGCCTGACGTAAGTTATCTAAGGAGCTCTCGGTATAAACGCCATTGGTGTAGAGATACTTATTGGCTTCTTGCAGTTTTGCTTCTAAGCTGTTTTTATCAACGTTATCTGCAGGAGTAGGTTGACTGGTTGGAGCGCCGCCGCTATTTGATGGCGCTGTTACAGTTTGACCATTGAATGTCAAACTATTGCCAGCATAAATCAGGTCAGCATTTGCGATATTATTTTGTGAAGCAAGCTGATCTGGTGTAACAGTCAGACCTTTCGTTTTCAATGCTTCAGAGATCCCCCATAGGCTGTCGCCGTATTTGATCGTATATGGGCTGGAAGTATTTGTAATATTAGCTGCGATCTCATTAGGAGTATTGGCCTTCCATGTATCAGCAGATGCTAAATTTGGAACGGCAAATAAGGCACCGGCTAAGACTGCAGTTGCACCAGCAATCTTAAGTTTATTATTTGTTGAGTGTACTTTTTTCTTGTTACGGTAATTAATACTTTCATTGTTCATCTGGTATAACCTCCATTCGAAAATCTTCGAAGATCAGTTTCCTTGTTTCAATGACTAATATTTAACCTTGAGTAACTGTCGTGTCAATGTTTCCTCCTCTTCGAGTGATTTAGTTAACCCTTGCTTTTGTTAACAATTGTATCTTAACACGGGATAACTATAAGTCAAATGTTTTGAATTCCATAAATAATAAAAAGATTTTAAGCAAACAAATGTTGATATGGCAGGAACTATGTTAGAAAGATATTTAAAATTATTATTATTAGTGTTTAAAGTGATTGGTGTAGTTAATTTCCAGGATGGAGTGTGGAAGTTATTTAGGTTAAAATAGTTAAGAAGAAACTTTAGCAAAACAGTGACAAATTTGAGCGAGCAGTTTTAGCTCGTTGATCTTAAGGAGACTAAAAAATGAAGCACATTGTGACAGGTATCGTGGCTCACGTTGACGCGGGCAAGACGACACTTTCTGAAGCCTTACTATATCAAACGGGTGAGGTCCGCCATTTTGGCAGAGTTGATGATCAAAATACCTTCTTAGATCCTGAGGAGTTGGAGAAAAAACGTGGGATCACGATTTTTTCTCACCAAGCATGTCTGACAACCAGCGATTTGGCGCTGACCTTGTTGGACACCCCAGGGCACGTCGATTTTGCAGCCCAGACGGAACAGGTTTTAAGTGTGCTCGATTATGCGGTACTTGTCATCTCTGCTAACTCAGGAATTCAGGGGTATACATTAACTTTATGGCGTCTTTTGGAACGATACCATGTGCCGGTTTTTATTTTTGTAAATAAAATGGATTCTACCCAAAAAAAGTGCCAAGATCTAGTCCAGCAATTACAAGCTAATTTATCAGCAGCCTGTCTAGATTTTGGAAATGCCATTCCAAAACTGGCAGAAAACAATCAGTTGGCAGATGATTTTTATGAGTCTGTAGCACTGAGCGATGATGAAATTTTGAATCAATTTTTGGATACCGGGCACGTCAAGCCAGCTGCGATCCGCGACTTGATCAGTCAGCGTAAAATCTTTCCATGTTATTTTGGTTCAGCCTTAAAAGTGGACAAAACGGATGAACTGTTGACTGGTTTAGAGTATTGGACACAAGAAAAGCCCATGGTCAGCGGGGACTTTGGCGCACGTGTTTTTAAAGTTTCACATACTGAAAAAAAAGAACGGTTAACATGGCTGCGAGTCACCAGCGGCGCGTTACATCCTAAGGCGATCGTACTAGGCGAGCCAAAAGCCAATCAACTGCGAGTTTATAACGGAACAAAATATGAAGTTTCCAAAGAAATAAGCAGCGGGGAAGTTTGCGCGATCCCTGGGTTGAAAGAAACATATCCAGGGCAAGGTTTAGGGATAAAAGAAGATGCTGAAGCCCCGCAATTAACACCAGTCCTTAATTATGCAGTTGATCCTAAAGGACAAGGTATTCAAGTTTGCTTGCAAGCTTTACGTGAGTTAGAAGATGAGGATCCTCAATTGCACGTCACGTGGTCAGAACAACTTCAAGAAATTCAAGTTCAGTTAATGGGAAAGATTCAACTAGAGATCTTAGCAAATTTATTAGCCGCTCGTTTTGGCTTAGAATTGGCATTTGATCAAGGAAGAATTTTGTATCAGGAAACCATCACGACACTAGTTGAAGGAGTGGGCCACTTTGAACCCTTGCGCCATTACGCTGAGGTCCATTTATTATTAGAACCGACACCACGGGGCAGTGGTCTTAGTTTTGGCAGTGATTGTTCGTTGGAAGTCTTGGCAAGTAATTGGCAACATCAAGTCCTGACAAATTTGCAGGCCAAGCAACACCTAGGGGTCCTAGCCGGCATGCCTGTGACCGATATGAAAATCACTTTGATCAGCGGCAAAGCAAGCAATGTGCATACTGTTGGCGGAGATTTTCGCCAGGCAACCTGGCGGGCTGTGCGACAAGGACTAATGGAATTGCGACAACAAGGAAAGTGTGAGTTGTTGGAGCCATGGTATCAGTTTAATTTGCAAGTCGGTACGGACCAAGTTGGGCGTGCAATGACTGATATTGAAAGAATGAGCGGTCATTTTGCAACACCTGAGCAAAGTACTAGCCAGTCAGAAACAGTGGTATTAACGGGAGAAGCGCCAGTGTCAGAAATGCAGGGGTATGCGGAAGAAGTGCGCTCCTACACCCATGGAAAAGGACAACTGGAATGTATTTTTGCTGGTTATCGTCCGTGTCACAATACTGCCGCAGTAATTGCAGAGAAGTCGTATGATCCAGTTAGTGATCTGGATAACACACCAGACTCGGTTTTTTGTGCTTATGGAGCTGGCTATCCGGTTGCGTGGAATGAAGTTCCGCAAATGGCACATGTATCTTATAGAAATTAAAAATAATTTTAAAAAAACAAAAAATTTAGCAAAATAAATAAAAGAGTCTGCGTAAGCAACAGGCTCTTTTTCTATGAGATAAAGTAATTTTTCTGATACAAAATAAACAATGAGAAAAGTATATGTAAGTCAATTAATGTGAGGATATTTTCTCAGTTTTAACTACGATAACGTATTCATTGTTGAAATGGTTGATCTGACAGTCTTCCATTCGATAATCCGCTAAGGTTTGCGAGCAGGCATTTTCAAAAGTTTGATCAAGATCTTGACCATGAAAAACTTTAATTAATGAATCCTCCAAGATATTCACTCCTATTCTTTAAATATCAAATAGAAATATAGCATAAAGAGCGGTAAAAATCACATTGTGCATTATATGATTTAACGTAAATTTTTAGATATAATAATCATTTAAGGAATACAATCTTTTGCAATATCGTTTATTTTTTAGGAGGAAAGCAAAAACTATGCAAGATCAATTCGTTGTTTATCCTATCAAAATCAAACCGACTGGTGAAAATTCATCCAATTATCTGGTTTACTTACCGGATTTTCAAGGTTATACGCTGGGAGAAGATTATGATAATGCACTTTTTATGGCTCGTGATTATATTGGAACACGCAGCCTTTTCAATAAGTTGCCGCCAGCCATCAAGCACTTACCTTTAGTGGGTGGATCTGAAACTGCGTTATTTATTAAAGTGAATATTACTTCATTTCGTTTACAGCATGGTGTGAGGGCTAACGGACATTTATAGGTTGGGAAGAATTATTTCCAATTTACAGCGTGGAAAGGCGAGAAAAGTGGCACTATACTCGGTTCGCGCCACCTTGTTCTTAGTCAGGTTACGAAATGCAAAAGCTTGAGCTTAACTAACTTCAACAACAAGTCGCTAAA
>NZ_AZFI01000058.1 GCF_001435755.1 Ligilactobacillus acidipiscis DSM 15836
CATCAGTACCACTTGATAAAGAACCAAAAAAGCACAGAATCTCTCCCGTGCTTGGATAATACATCTTTAATCTTAATTTAAACGAACAGCAAATGATGGTGTGTAATAGTGAGTATTGCCAACTGAAACATTTTGTCCGGGTGCCGGTGCATGAACAAAGCTTCCACCACCTAAAGCGATCGCAACGTGGTATGAACTGCCACGTCCGCCCCAGAAGTATAAGTCACCAGCTTGAGCCTGACCGACAGGGATCTGAGTACCTGCATTTTCCTGTGCAGTTGTCATACGCGGCAAGGACTTGCCTTTTTTGCCAAATACGTATTGCACGAAACCAGAGCAATCAAATCCTGCAGGAGTTGTCCCGCCCCACGCATATGGCGACTTGTCTACAAATGAAAGTGCATACGCTGTAACTGAACCATATGACGCAGCCGGTGCAGGCGTGAAACTTCCACTACCACCGTTACTGCCAGCACTATTATTACGCTTTGCATTATTGTTATTACTTGCTAATTGAACTGTCTGTGTGCTTGCAGGTTCTGTTGCTTGCTGGCCTTGGTCTTTATTGCCAACACTGTCTTTAGCAGTGTCAGCAGCCTTAGTTGCGGCAGCAATAGTTTTAGCCTTCTCTGCGTCGTCGGCAGCCTTCTTGGCATCTGCAGCCGCTTTTTGTGCAGCTGCGTCTTCTTTATTCTTTTTAGCATTCAGTTCAGCCCGCTTGGCATCCAAGTCAGCACTGCTTTTCATTAACTCGATCTGTAAAGTCTTGTCTTTCTTGATCGACTTATTCAAAGCAGTTTGTTGCGCTTCAACTTCGGCTTTGTCGTCTTCTTGCTGCTTCATAATCTGATTGTTAGCCCGTACGACTGTAGCTACAGTGATAGTCCGACTCACAGCATCGGAAAAACTCTCTGAATCAGAGATAAATTTCAAAACAGAACCTGAATTATTGACCTGTGCTGAGCGTGCTTGCTTTTGTAACTGACCGTTTCTTTCTGAAATGTCTTTTTTTAAATCAGCAATTTTTTGCGTCTTAGTTAATTGTAATTTTGTGTTACTCTCAATTTCCTGCTGAGCAGCCTTCAATTTCTGTTGTGCAGCTGCAATTTCAGTATTAACGTTTTCCAAATCAGAAGTCGTGTCTGCTGAGATACTTGGAGCAGTGACACTCAATAACGTAACTGTTGCCAAAACGATGGCACATTGACTAAGTAAGTTTTTCTTCATGAATATGTTCTCCTATGTAAAATAATGTAATTTAATAAATATTTTTCGTTCGCTTAATTACCACGATTTCCATATTATCATTATTAACATAGGATAACCATTACATTATATTTACAAAAACTGATATTATTTAAGAAAAAAGACTCTTATATTACAAAAATGTTTCACAAACAAAAACAACAATGCTTGTTCATCAATAAACATGATAACCAACAAGGTTTTGTGCCTACAACTAGCTTCTTTATATTTTCCACAATTTTTAAGATTTGTTACAATAATTTCATTTAGTTGCGAACTTTTTTTAAATTTTTATTCGGAATTAACTATATTTAGTGAAAAATAACCTCTAACGCCCTGATATTGAGGTTAAAGGTTATTTGCTTATATATTATATATTCTGCGTCAAAGCCATTAAGATTGGGACAACTATCAATGCGAGGAAAGTCGTCTCTGTGACCATTACGGAGGCATAATCAGCATCAGCATTGTACAAACGAGCAACAACTGGTGCATTTGTCATCACGGGCATCGCTGATTGCAAAATAAAGACTTGTTTCATTAAAGTAGGAAAATTGGTCGATGCCACCAAAAGTGTCATCAATAATGGTGCTAACACAAAACGTCCTAACAAGATCAATAGATTGTCTTTCTTTAGTGACAGCTGCTTTAGGCCGGCATTATACACACAGATCCCAATAAAGATCATGGACAAAGGGGTCGTCAAATTACCTAGGTAACTTAAGTCCTTGATCACAAATAACGGTAATTTGATTTTTAGCAAAACAAGCAGTACCCCAACGATAAAACCTAGCAATGGCGGTGAAAAAACTTTTCTGACCGTAGTCTTTAGGTTAAACTTAGCATCTTGCATCCCATCTCTTTGAATAAAATAGGTCCCGATCGTCCAAAAAATCGTGGTATTTGCCATATAATAGATCAAAACAAAGGGAATGCTCTTGCTGCCAAACAAGGCTTGGTTAATTGGCAAACCAACAAAAACTGTATTTGAATTGAAGAACATTGATGAAAATAAGCCGCGATGACTGCCGGAAACCTTAAATATCCGGGCAAAAAGAAGTGCCACGACCATCAAGATCAACATCGAAATGATCGGAAACACCAAGTCAGGAATGATCCCTATCAGCTGATGTGCTGTGAACCGACTAGTGATCGTATCAATCATATAACATGGTAAGCCGATCTGCGTAACTAGCTTAGCGATCAGCTTGTCAGTTGAACCGGGAAACCATCCTCTAGCTGCCAGAACATATCCAACGATGATCAAGACCAAAATAATAATGACACCCGAAATACTTTGTAAAAACACACTCAAAATAAACTCTTCTCTCTAACTCTGTATTACAAAACCTATCTTACTTGTGAGTATACTCGTTTTTTATTTTCATGAAAAGCGAATCAAAATATTTTATATGCTCACCACACTTTTCATACTCTCTCGCAAACCACTCATTAAATTCATGAATTTTTTTGCTAATTGTTTAATTTTCCTAAAAAGCTCTTCAGCTTATTTCAAAAAAAAGGCTTAAAGTGTATAATTCAATTATGTTTGAGAACACATAAAGGAGTCATATATGGCTAATAAAAATAACAACGAAGAGGACTATTATGAAACACCCCTGCGTCGGCAAGATAACGGGAGTTCACACCAGTTCAAAAAAAAGCATACCTGGCGCAAAAGGATCTGTGCTATTCTTTTAGTCGTTGGACTGGCAGTAATTTATGGCGGAACTGCATATGGTTATCACATGTTACATTCCGCTAAAAATACCCTCAACGATACTTATACAGAATCAAATGTCAAAAAAATGCGCAATGTTTCTGACGTGATCAAAAATAAAAAGCCTTTTTCCTTATTGATTTTGGGAACGGATACCGGTGATCTGGGTCGTTCAGATAAAGGCCGCACAGATACGATCATTATCGCAACAGTCAATCCGGAAAAAAAGCATGTCACTTTAACAAGTATCCCGCGGGATACTGAAGTTAGGATCGCCGGCTCGGATAATTCCTACGATAAGATCAATTCGGCTTACACCATCGGCGGTGTTTCAACTGCGATCAAAACCGTACAAAATACAACGCACGTTCCGATCGATTTCTACCTCCTAGTAAATATGGGCGGTTTACGTAAGATCGTTGACGCATTAGGCGGTGTCACCGTCACCCCAACTTTGACTTTCAAATACAGCGATGCTGATGTTACCAAGGGTAAAAAAGTCACATTAAATGGTAAACAGGCTCTCGCATACTCACGCATGCGTTACGATGATCCAGAAGGTGATTATGGTCGGCAAAAACGTCAACGGCAAGTCATAAAAGAGATCATCAATCAGGCGATCAGCGTTTCATCTATCACTCGATTCCAAGACTTGCTCAAGTCGATCCAAACAAACATGAAAACCGACCTGAGTTATGACGATATGATGACGATCGAAAGCAACTATAAGAGCGCTGGTAAAAAAGTCGACTCCTACACATTACGTGGGGATGATGCAATGCTTGGCGGCGCCTCTTATCAAATTGCCTCATCATCAGAAAAGAAGAAGGCTTCTGACCGGATCCGGGAACAGCTCGACTTGCAGCCAACTACCGAAACTTTCAGCAACCCGATCGAAAGTGATGGTTCAATGGGTCAGGGACAAGGTACCACGGGCTCTACGACAGATCAAAGCCAAAGTGGACAAGGTCAGATGTATGGCGGTGGTCAAGATTATTTTGGACAACAATCAACCTATGGCCAATCTCAAGGCACTGGCGCTTACGGCTATTAAAAAATTCAAATAAAAAATATCCTGACATTGAAATGAACAGTGTCAGGATATTTTATTGTCATTATTTATTCAGGTCACAACCGGAAAAATCTAGTAATAAGCTGCCATACGCCAAACCTGCCCCAAAACCGCTCAACAAAGTTAAGCCCAATTGGTCCCTATCGTTCAGCTCTTCAGCTAAAACTGATGGAATACCGACTGAGGAAGTATTTCCATGGTCGGTAATATTCACGCCAAAGCGACTCGTTGGCAAGCCCAGATAAGCCGCGATCTTTTCGATCAAACGTAAGTTAGCTTGGTGAGGTACCACTAAATCAAGTTGCTGCGGGGAGATTTCTTGTTCCTGTAAAAAATCAGCAATGTGTTTCGTAACGGTTTCAGTTACAAAATTAAAAACAGCGTGCCCATCCTGGTAAAAAGCATCTACCTTAGGATAATTAGCAGCAGAGATCTCCTTTAACGGTGCGATCCTTCCGCTGTGAATAACGTCGGCATTACCAGCGGTACAAAGCTTTTCAGCAACAAAGATCTCTTTTTCTTTTTCCGGCGTAGAACTGATGATCATCCCAGCTGCCCCATCGGCAAAAAAAACTGCTGAAGTCCGGTCCTTAAAGTCTTGCATCTTCGAGTTGTTTTCCGCACTGATCACCATCACATTATGATAGGCACCGCTGCGAATAAATTTTTCCGCAGTGCTTAATGCAAACACAAAACCCGCACAGGCTGCCGAAATATCATATGCAAATGCTGTGGTCGCTCCCAGATTAGCTTGGACCAAGGCGGCTGTTGACGGTGTTAAAGCATCAGGAGAGATCGTTGAGACAATGATCATATCTATTTGAGCAGCACGAAGTTTAGACTGTGCCAGCAACTTCTCGCCAACCTTAGTTGCCATCTCAGAAGTATTCTCATCAATTGCGATGTGGCGAGTTTTGATCCCAGTATGTGTCTGGATCCACTTATCAGACGTTTCCATTAAAGAGCTCAATTCATCGTTATCTACAACTCGTGGCGGAAAATATTCGGCCCAAGCCCTAGCTGTTACGTATGTCATATTCTGCACCCCAGATTCATTTGCCAGCTAACAGCTGCAAAAAGTTTTTTGTTTTTAAAAACAGCACAAAAAAAACACTGCTCCCCCTATTTTTTCATAAGACGAGGCTTAAAACACTTGCCTTACGAAAAAACCGCAGGAAGCTTTTCAGTTTCCCACGGCCTATTTTGATGCGGGTAAATGGATTCGAACCATCACGAGCGCAATGCTCACCAGATCCTTAGTCTGACGCGTCTGCCAATTCCGCCATACCCGCGACAACAAATATTATTATATCAAAGGTAGATTAATTCTGCAATAGTTTTTTATTGTACTAGCCATTACACTAACGCAGTACCTCTTTATCGCCGATCCAAGCGCCATTTGCAACCAGCTGCAAATGGCCGTGGCAACGAGAACACACATAACGATCGGTATTGACTCGCCGGACCCGTGGATATGTTTTCCCACATGAAACACACTGGTACAAATACTTTCGTTTTTGCCGGACAGCTTGCTTCGAACGTGGTGCATAGCGTGAGCCGCCGACTTCTTGTAACAAACGTTTGAAATCATTATCGCAATGACGGTATCCTGCATTCACTAAATGCAAGTGATAGTGACATAACTCATGTTTGATCACGCCGACCAAAGTTTGTTTGCCATGTTCTGTCAACATTTTTGGATTGATCTCAATATCATGGGTCGCCAGCTGATATCTGCCGCCGGTCGTACGCAAACGTTTGTTGAAAAAAGCACGATGCAAAAACGGGCGCCCAAAGAAATCGTTAGAAAGTTTTTCAACTAAATTTTGCAAGTCATCGTTTGTCATTGGGCACTTCCTACACTAATTTAAATTCAAGTCTAAAAATCTCTTCCATAAAATGCTAAAATTTAAGATGAAGTTTTTAGAAAGGAGCTTTTCTTTGACTCCACAAGATATATTAGAAAAATACTACGGTTATACTGAATTTCGCCCTGGCCAAAAACAGATCATTGACCAAATCTTGGCCGGGCAAAACACCTTAGCGATCATGCCGACCGGGGGTGGAAAGTCGCTGTGCTACCAGGTGCCGGCTTTATTGCTGCCTGGCTTGACTCTGGTAGTTTCACCGCTGATCTCCTTGATGAAAGATCAAGTCGATTCCTTAAGAGATAGCGGGATCCACGCCGGATTCATCAACAGTTCGCAAAGCTGGGAGGAAACACGCCAAATCTTAGCAGCAGCAGCTAATGGTGAGCTAAAGCTTTTATACATTGCACCAGAACGTCTGGAGCAGCCGGGGTTCATGGAACGGCTCCAACACTTACATGTTGCTTTAGCAGCCATCGATGAGGCTCATTGTATTTCACAATGGGGACATGATTTTCGTAAAAGTTATTTAGCGCTAAGCTCTATTCTACCACAGATCCAATCTCAGCCAACGATCATCGCTTTGACTGCCACAGCAACGACTGAGGTCGCACAAGATATCATGGCGCGTCTAGATGTACCGCCAGAAAACGAAGTCAAAACCGGTTTTGCCCGCCCTAATTTAGCTTTTAAAGTAGTCAAGGGGCAAAATAAAAACAATTTTATTTTAAAATATGTCAAAGCAAATCGAAATTCAGCGGGGATCATCTACGCAGCAACCCGCAAAAAAGCAGAACAGATCGGTGCTATGTTGCAAAAAGCGGGGATCAAGGCCGCAGTCTATCATGCCGGTTTACCTGAAGATGTTAAGAAAAAGAATCAGGAAGATTTTTTATTCGACCGTTTATCAGTCATTGTAGCAACAAACGCATTTGGCATGGGGATCGATAAAAGTAACGTTCGCTATATTATCCATGCTCAAGCGCCGGGTAGTTTAGAAGCATACTACCAAGAAGCCGGCCGGGCTGGACGCGATGGTTCAAATGCAGAGGCGATCTTGCTGTATGCTGCGCAAGACATGCAGATCCAACGTTTATTTGCAGAAAACTCTGATGCCGATGAAAAACATAAAGAAGTCATTTACCATAATATTCAAAGTATGGTAAATTACGTCAACACACAGACTTGCTTACAAAAATTCATCGTAAATTATTTTGGTCAAGACATGGAAGATTGCGGTACCTGTTCCAACTGTACCGATGACCGCCAAGAAACTGACATTACCGTCACAACTCAAAAGATCTTGTCATGTGTAATGCGGATGCACCAACGTTACGGTCGGAAACTGGTTGCCCAGGTCTTAGCCGGCTCAAAAGCCAAGCGAGTGTTAGAACTGAACTTGACCGAGCTGCCGACCTACGGTATTATGCACGACACCAAGGCCAATCAGATCGAAGAATTGATCGATTACTTAACGGCCAGCGGCTACTTGACGATGCCGGACCCGCAGTATCCGACCTTACACGTCACACAATTAGGAGCGGATATCTTGCGGGGACAAGGTACGGTGACTCGCAAAGTAGCTATTATTCAAAACAATAGTGCTAACCCCGAGGATTCTGAATTATTTGAACGTTTGCGAGCTTTACGTTATGAACTGGCCGAAAAGCAAGGAGTCCCGCCCTACGTTATTTTCTCAGATCAGACTTTGCATGAAATGTGCAGTCAATTGCCGGATGAACTTGAGCAAATGTTAGAGATCAAGGGTGTCGGCCAACAAAAATTAGCCAAATACGGACAACAATTCCTGACCGTACTCGACAGTTATCGTGACAAAGAACCTTCTGACTTAGTTTAAACAAAAAAAGCATTTTCTCGTCTGTTGCGGGAAAATGCTTTTTTATCCACCCTAACTTGACCGACTCGTTGCATGATCCGGCCAATATGGGCATTAACGTGATCCATGGCATCAGATTGTTCCTGTTCTGACTCCTTAAAGGCCGGACCATCGATCTTTTGCCCCGAATAATCAATGCTGGCATGCATTTTCTCACATCCAGCAACAAAATCACGGTACGCTTTCACTAACTGCTTATGCGGCCCGATGATTGCAACTGGTGCGCTGATTTTCTCGAGCTTAGCCATGTTTTGCTGATATACTTCGATTCCCTGGCTAAAGCTTTCCTGGATCTGTGCGTACTGGTCTGCACTTAATTCTTTCTTGTCAGTCACGACTCCATTTGCCAAGTCAAAGTATGAATTTAGATTTCCACCGATATCTTCAGTCGCTTGTAAAATGTCTGTGATCGTTTGTAAGTAGTGCCCCAGATCAGCTTTTTTCTTCAAAATCGTTCCTCCTCTAGTTCCAATTATAACAAGTATACCATTTTATTGCCCACACAAAAAAGAAGGGTCATCCCCTTCTTCTTTGCTTTATTTCCAAAAATCATCATAGACGTTGATCGGTAAATGACGTTTGTGTTGTGTTTTCAAATACCAATTTTCAATTTTTTCAGCGGCACTATCTGCAATCTCTTTACCTTCCAGATAGTCATCGATCTGTTGATAAGTGACGCCTAAAGCCACTTCATCCGGTAAAGCAGGTCGATCTTCTTCCAGGTCGGCTGTCGGAACTTTTTCATACAAATGCTTAGGAGCACCTAAATAAGTCAGTAAAGCCTTGCCTTGTCTCTTGTCTAGACGCCAAAGAGGTGTAATATCGGCACCACCATCGCCAAATTTAGTATAAAAGCCAGTTACCGCTTCAGCGGCGTGATCAGTCCCAACGACAGCACCAGCCTTAGCACCAGCGACAGCGTATTGAGCAATCATACGGGCCCGGGCCTTAATGTTGCCCTTATTGAAATCACTGACAGTGAGATCATTAGCTTCAATAGCGGCCATCATGGCATCGGCACTATCCTTGATGTCGACTCGGACCATCTGATCGGCCTGCATAAATTCGATCGCATCCAAGGCATCCTGTTCATCAGCTTGTGAGCCGTATGGCAAACGGACGGCAATAAATTGATAGTCCTGGTCTCCCGTTTCTTGGCGCAATTCACTAACGGCTTGTTCACACAAGACACCAGCCAAAGTTGAATCCTGCCCACCGGAGATCCCTAAAACTAAAGACTTAAGAAATGAATATTTTCTGAGATAATTTTTCAAGAAGTCGACTGAACGTCTGATTTCTTGCTTGGGGTCGATCTCAGGAAGTACTCGTAGTTCGGAAATAATTTGTTTTTGCAACGGACGCATCCATATTCCTCCTCGTATGGTTAAAAAATAAACGTTGGTTTTTAAACCAGGTTTACTGACTATTTCTACTTTATTTACTGGACACTACATGGTAACCTCTAATGTCATTGACTTTGTTCAAAGTGGTATAGGTTGATTTCCCCTCGTAATTAGACGAGCAAATTTTGCACTTTTCCTGCGAGAATGACAGCAGTTAAAGTTGATCAAAAACTGATGTCATATTTTCTACCACAGGTGTTATTTTACACTTTTTAAGTGATTTTTACACGAATATCACCATTTTTTTCAGAAATTTTGCACTGGAACCTTTTAAATATTATTGTGGAACATGACTGGCCATTCGTGCAAACATTTCGCTAAACAACCGCAATAATTATAGCATTTTTAATAAGATTTAGACTTGCTGGTCTATTCAAGCATTCATTTGGTATAATGGTAGCAACTTTAAGAAATAAAGGCAGGGTCAAATGAGCCAAAAGTTTACGGAAGTCTCCGTACTCGGAGTCAATTTTATTCAAGCAACTGTCCAGCAGTTTTTAAATCAAGTCTATCAAGACAGCCTTGACCGGCAAAATCGCTTTATCGTAACGGCCAATCCAGAAATAGTCTTAACGGCTAGGGCAAATCATAAATACGCCCAAATAGTTGCTGGAGCGGACTACACCACCGCCGATGGGATCGGGATCATTAAGGGTGCTCAAATCCTCGGGACTCCTCTTCCAGAAAGGATCACCGGCTTTGATAGTATGCTAGCTATATTAAAATGGGCAGGCCAGCATCACAAACGCGTCTTCTTGTTGGGAGCAAAACCGGAAGTGGTCAAAGCTGCCGTCACTAAAGTTGAAGTAAAATTCCCTGGGATCAAGATCTGTGGTTGGCAAGACGGCTACTTTGAAGACGAAGATGCAGTGGCAGAAAAAATCAGAAGTGCTCATCCCGACTTTGTCTTCGCAGCGTTGGGTTTTCCCAAGCAAGAATATTTCATTGCTAAATACCGTCATGTTGCAGATGCCATCTGGATGGGTGTAGGCGGTAGTTTCGACGTCTTAGCGGGTTTTGCCCAAAGAGCACCCCAAAAATGGCAAGATCACCATGTTGAATGGCTCTATCGTTTGCTGAAAGAACCAAGCCGCATAGGGCGAATGATGGCACTTCCCAAATATTTAGGCTTGGTCTACCTGCAAAAACTAACACACAAAAGCTAAGCCAGAAATGATTTTAATTAAAATGTTACTTAGAAATACTAAGGCAAAGTTAAGTTTCAAGTAAAAATTGAAAATTGTGGTCTACCGGGGGTCTTGTATTTCACCTCTGGTGGGCCACAATTTTTTTACGGCAAATTTAGTAAGTTATGGCCGCTCAGGTTTCAACTGGCATTTGTGTCTCTTGTTTTGCAGAACTTCTGGCACTTACTTTATCGAGATTAGACCACGTCCTCATTTTTTCAATACTTTACGCTTTGAAACCTGACTGATTTCTGATACTCAAAACTGTTGCAATTCTCCACTTTCATTGTGAATAAACACCAATTATTTTCTTAGCAGTCTTCCCATTTTTTCAGGGTCTAAACTTTTTAGTGTTGATGAGCGT
>NZ_AZFI01000059.1 GCF_001435755.1 Ligilactobacillus acidipiscis DSM 15836
GCTCATCAACACTAAAAAGTTTAGACCCATTATTTTGCGCTCTAATTGTAGTGGTCCTTTTTTATAAGTAAATTATCCTCTTCGTGCTGGAACACTTTCATCTAACAAATCGCCAGATTGAGCAGACGCTTTTAATTGATAAATTCGTTCAACATCGATCACAACGATTGCGATTCCATCGCCAAATCCACCTTTTTCCTTTGCTTCAGTATATTCTGGAGAATTAGGATAGTAAATATGTGCTGCCCCTTCGAAACGAAAACCAGCATTTTTCGGCTTGCTTGCAACTGCAACAGCAGCTTTGCCACTAGCCTTCAAATTAGCAAACGCTTCCTTGCCAGTCCATTCTACATATGCCAAATGTTCGTCATCATATACCTTAAAAGAGCCTTTCGGTCCGACCTTAGGATTGCCATTTTTGTCAGCGGTAGCTAGAAACGGAAATTCACTTGCAAATAATTCTTTCATTTCACTGGTTAATTTTGCCATGGTAATATATGCCTCCGATAATTAATTTTTAATATAACATTAATATCTTACCAGCATCCTTATTTTGTAGCAAATAAACCGTTTTCCAAATACTAAAATTACCATAGACTCTCTTAAATTTTTGATTGACCTTATATAAAAAATTGTCTTTATCATCATGCTAGACATAACTAAAATAAACATATCAATTTAATACCAACATATTTTTAAAACTTACTCTAATGAAATAATTTTTCTTGAGCACGCTTTATCTGCTCACTGACTCGCGTAAAACCCGTCGCTCCTAATGATATCCGTCGTTTTACAGCTTTCTTGGGAGATAAAATACTATACACATCAGCCTCGATCTTTGGTTCAAACTTCTGAAGTTGTTCCAGCCTCATTTCCTGTAAGGGCAAGTGATGTTCCATTCCATAGTGAACTAATTTTCCAACCACTTGATGTGCTTGTCGGAACGGTAATCCCTTATTTGCTAAGTAATCTGCCATCTCAGTGGCATTCGAAAAGTCGTCTTTTAATGCTGCCGCCATCTTATCTTTTTTCACTGAAATCGTCTCAAGCATCCCTGCAAATAATGACAAACAGGCTTTTACTGTGTCAATTGCGTCAAATACTCCTTCCTTATCCTCCTGTAAATCTTTATCATATGCTAAAGGAAGCCCCTTCAGTGTCGTTAGCAAGGAAAAAAGTTCCCCATACACACGCCCAGTTTTCCCACGGATCAACTCTGCAACATCTGGATTTTTCTTTTGCGGCATAATGGAGCTTCCAGTAGCATACTCATCGCTGATTTCAATGTAGTCATATTCATAAGAATTCCATTGAATGATCTCTTCACAGAATCGACTTAAGTGCATCATCACCGTTGCCGAAGCACTTAAAAAATCCAATAAATAATCGCGGTCTGATACTGCATCGATCGAATTCTGATAGACTTTTCCAAACCCCAATTCATGTGCACTAAACTCCCTGTTTATCGGAAAAGTCGTACCTGCCAAAGCAGCAGCTCCTAAAGGAGAATCATCAGCACTGGCTTTAGCTGTCTTAAATCTTTGAAGGTCTCGCGTAAACATCTCATAATACGCCATTAAGTAATGCGCATAAGAGATTGGCTGTGCATGTTGTAAGTGAGTATAACCTGCTAACAAAGTCGTAATATTCTTTTCTGCTTTAATAACAATGACCTTGAGCAAATGGTCTAACAAGTTAATGATCTGGGAAATTTCATCTTTCATGAAAAGATGCATGTCCGTGGCAGTCTGGTCATTACGGCTGCGAGCAGTGTGTAATTTGCCAGCAATTGGACCAATTTCTTGCTGCAGCAGGGTCTCAATATTCATATGAATATCCTCGTAATCACTTGAAAAGCTTAAATTTCCAGCCAACAACTTCTTTTGCAGTTTTTCTAAGCCGTTTATTATTTGTTCACCTTCTGCTTGAGAAAGGATCTGAGTATGAACCAACATCTTAGTATGTGCAAGAGAACCCAAAATATCCTGCTTTGCTAAACGTTTGTCAAAAGAAATCGACTCATTAAAAGCGATGACATCTGTGCTGTTTCCTTTTTCAAATCTGCCGCCCCACATTTGGTTTATCTCCATTAGTTTTCCACCCCACTCTTTACTTCAAATCTTGCATTTGTGGCATATGTTGTTTGTTTTGAACCTGAGCATGAACTGTCGAAGGTAAACTATACAGCTTAATAAAACCAGCTGCTGATTCTTGATCAAATGAGTCCGCAGCAGTATAAGTAGCTAAATTCAAGTCATACAAGGAGTTCTTTGACTGCCGTCCTTCACAAATAACATTTCCTTTAAATAATTTAACTCTGACAGTACCATTAACCTCCTTTTGACTCTCGACTAAAAAGGCCCTTAATGAATCAAATAACGGCGTATACCATAAAGCGTTGTATATCGTATCTGTAATTTCTTTTTCTATGATAGGTTTAAAATGTGCTAAATCTTTCGTTGTGGTCAAGTCTTCTAAGTCTTTATGCGCTTTTAGCAAAACTTCAGCACCGGGGCATTCGTATATTTCGCGGGACTTGATACCGATCAACCTATTTTCTACGTGATCGATCCGCCCAATACCATGTTGTCCAGCTATTTTGTTGACATATTTGATCAGATCATGCAATTGATATTCTTCCCCATCAATTGAAACAGGAACACCTTTTTCAAAAGAAATCTCTAAATAAGCAGGTATATCTGGGGTATTATCCAAAGCATTTGTTCTCTCATAAGCATCCTCTGGCGCAGTTGCCCACGGATCTTCCAACACGCCACATTCATTAGCACGTCCCCATAAATTTTCATCGATCGAATAGGGGCTTTCTTTACTGATCGGAATAGGAATGCTATTTTCTTTAGCATATTCAATTTCCATTTCCCGGGACATATGTTGGTCACGAATTGGGTCTTCAATTTTTAATTCAGGTGCCAGAGCATGGATCTCCGTTTCAAAACGAACTTGGTCATTTCCCTTACCTGTACAACCATGTGCAATCGTAGTTGCATTATATTGTTTAGCGACTTCGACTAATTTCTTCGCAATCAAGGGCCGCGACAGTGCAGAGACTAAAGGATACTCGCCTTCGTAATAAGTATGTGCTTGTAATGCGATCAAACAATACTCTTCTGCAAATTCTTGTTGAGCATCGATTACTACTGATCCGATCGCCCCGACCTCCTTACCTTTTTGTTGAATCTGGTTCAAATCTTTTTCTTCACCAACATCAATACAACAAGCAATCACATCATATCCAGCATTCTTGAGCCATGCAATCTCCACAGAAGTATCCAAACCACCCGAATATGCTAAAACTACTTTTTCTTTGCTCATGTCAATTCCTCTTTTTAAAATGTTTTCTCAATAGTAGAATAATTATACATATATTGCAAGTATTTTTTTACTTTTATGCAATAAAAAGAGATAATATTCATTTTCAGTGAATAATATAGGCGTGGTTCTGAAAAATAAAGTTTTCTGACTTGAGTTATTCATTACTGAGAAAAAATTTTTTTAGTGCGTATATTTCAGTAGTAACAAAGTTTTCACGATAAATAGATATATGCTTTGCAGAATTTAACGGCCGAGTTCATTAGTTTCACATAGCTCTGTGCTATAATTACTCAGACATGCATGTTGCAAGGTTTTTACTAGTAAGGAGGCTGTTTCACATATGAATAAAACTGAAACTTTACAAAATTTACAGACCTTACTCAACAACACAGCTACACATGAATGGGAAAAGCAATTACTTGAACAGACACGCAAAAAAATTCAAGCTGGTCAAGAAATCAAAACCTCACTTGAACAACTTGAATTCAATTTGCGTCCATTAGCCTTAAGAAATAACTTAACACCTGCTGTTGCAGATTTTTATTTGCAACTAAAAGGTGACCCAGCGGGAAAAATGCGCTTTGATTATAGTATTCATTATCAAAAAGACCCAGCTTTTCAAGAACGTGCTATTTTTTCCGGTGGATGCTTTTGGTGCCTAGTTGAACCCTTTAACACCAAGGAAGGAGTTAAATCAGTAATATCCGGCTATACGGGAGGACATTTGCAACATCCCTCTTATGAACAAGTCAAGACACACAAAACTGGGCATGTAGAAGCTGTAGAGATTATTTTTGATTCAAGAAAAATTAATTACCAGACAATCTTGGCAACATATTGGAGAATGATCGATCCTACAGACGCTGAGGGACAGTTTGATGATCGAGGAAACAATTATCGTCCCGCAATTTTTTACACAACACCCGAGCAAAAACAAATAGCAGAAAAATCAAAAAGTGAATTACAAAGTTCCAATAAATATGTAAAACCAATCATTGTTCCGATCGAACCCGCAAAAACATTCTGGCCCGCAGAAAATTATCATCAAGAGTTTTATAAAAAGTTTAAAACAAGATATCGCCATTTGGAAAGAACGCGCAAACAAGTCTTATTTCTGCAACATTTACATGCCAGGATAAGGACCTTATTTAAGAAATAAACCAAATCACGGTAAGATAAATCCGCTTTTTCTAATGCTGTGATCCTCTATGGAAAAGTTAACAAGGAGAGACACTAATATGGACATAAAAATCGAGCCCATTGTAGACAATAATCGGTCTGCCTTGAAGCTTAAAAATGAGCCTTTTCAAATCATCGGAGATTTAAATGTTGTTAAGCTATCAAATAAATGGTGTTACAACATCAATTTTTATGCTGCTTCTCAAAGTACTTCACAAATATTTCCACAAGAAAACTACCAACTTTCAGAGATCAATGCAACCGGCTTTGCTCTCGGAGCATTTACGCAAACACAACCAGTGGGACTAGCTGTTTTTAGGAAGCAGCCATTTAAGTATCTCTATTTAGACGATTTAAAAGTTAACGTCGCATATCGCCACCAAGCTATTGCACAAAAGCTATTGTTACAGGCATGCCAACTTGCAAAAAAGGCAAAATATGCAGGGATTTTTACAGTTTGCCAAAACAACAACCTTAATGCTTGCTTGTTTTACCTATCTTTTGGATTTAGAATTGGCGGGTTAAATACTAAGGTGTATGATCATACCTCTCAGTCTGGCAAAGCTGACATATATTTTTATTACGACTTTTAGAAAAATAACCCGGGAAATAACTTTCCTCCTTTAATCAAAATTTTTAGATAAGTAAGGTGTATTTTAAGTGAACAAAAAATTGATATCCGGTTCTTTTTGGCTTTCTTTTGGAAGTATTTTTTCACGTGCTTTGGGCGTCGTTTACTTGATTCCCTGGCTTTACATGATGGGGTCTGCCCACAATATTACAACTGCACAGGCATTAAATAATTCTTCTTATACTATTTATGCAATTTTTCTTTCTCTGGGTACTGCAGGTTTTCCATCTGGTATTGCTAGACGGGTTGCTATGTATAATAGTCAGCAAAAATTTAAAAATGGTCACAAATTATTCAAAACTGGTTTCTGGTTGATGGTCATTTCTGGATTTTTCTTTGCTGCTCTTCTATATTTCTTTGCACCTTTTTTTGCCAAAAACACACCTGTTGTTTCACAGCGGAATTCTACTATTGCTATTAGAAGTTTAGCTCCAGCAGTAGCTATTCTACCTTCAATGAGTATTATTCGTGGTTGGTTTCAAGGAAACCAGGACCTCAGGCCATTTGGAATTTCCCAACTTTGGGAACAGATTTTTCGCGTAGTGTTCATCCTAAGCAGTACTTACTTGCTGATTTATCAGTTTCACGCCAGCTATGTTATCGCAGTATACTTCAGTGTTTTTGCTGCCTTTATTGGTGCACTAGCGAGCTACTTTTATTTACTTTTTCATTATCAGCGTCAATTGCCGCTTTATCATGCTGAACAAAAGAAAAGTCTACCGCTTGATCTGCACGGAATGAAACACACTTTGTTTATGATTGCATATGAATCAATGCCGTTTGTTATCGTCGGTGCTGGCATCACCCTTTGTCAGATTGTAGATCAACTGTTTTTTAAACAGATCATGCAAGGTTTGTTAGCTAAATCATCCGAATACACTCAATACATTTATACTATCTTTTCAGCTAATCCTTCAAAGATCACTGCTGTCATTATTGCATTAGCCACAGCACTGGCGGAAACAAGTTTACCGTTGATTGCTGGTAAAAATGCAATTCATGACCGTATAGGTATCAAAAAGTTGTTAGAGCAAAATTTATCTTATTTGTTATTTATCTTGTTGCCGGCTGCTACAATGTTGGCCGTACTTTCACCCGAAATTAATGGTATCTTTTTTACTTATGATTCTAAAGGTGCTTTATTCTTATATTTCAATATTTGGCAAAGTGTTATCATGGCTATTGCTATCAATGGTTTGACCTTACTACAGTCATTACATTACAGTCGCAAAGCAATGACCTATCTTTTATTTGTTTTAGTTACCAAAATAGTTTGCCAATTTCCTTTTGTTTACTATTTTCAGGGTATGGGAGCTGTTTTAGCAACAGCGATTGCCTTTGGCTTAGTGAGCTTTCTAAGTTACCGTAAGATTCACGAACAATTTTGTTTCAGTTTACGTCGGCTATTCCCAATCATACTAATTAACATTGGCTATTTTCTTTTGATTACGCTGATCACCTTGCTAGCAAGAAACATTTATTTGCCATCTGGTAAAATTTCAGGTTTTATTTTCTGTGGGGTGATCGGTATCATAGCTTTAGTGATTTACCTTATTCTCGTCAATAAACTAGGAATATCAGAGAGAGTTTTCAAAATAAAGGATGAACAATAACTTAAAAAGGCCGTAGGAAAATTTTTTTTAAGTCCTACAGCCTTCTTTTTTGACAAAATTTTGATATTACAGTGTATTGCATAGTAATGTAGTGCCAATTCCAATCATAATCAATCCGAAAACTCCACCACTCCATAAAGATAGGGGCATGAATCCAGATGTATTTTCATTGCCTTTTTTCTGCACATTTTTAAAGGACCGGTAAACCGCATAGAACTCCCAAATACCGATCAGTATGAACAAAATTCCACTTAATTTTTTCATTCTTAATGGTCTTCTTTCTTCTTATCCGCTAAGATCCATTCTACTGCTAATTTAGCCTTCTTAACCTTTTTTTCGGTATTATACGCTTTGTCATGTGCTAAGGATAACTTTATCTTTTTTCCATTTTCTAACTCAATTTCGATCCAATACAGGTTCTGGATGGTGGAAACTGCTCCGGCAAAAGCACCAATAAAATTAGAAGCTGGTATAGCCATGCCCACTGGCATTTTTTCTCCTTTTTCTTGCCCAATAGTGCGAGCGCTAACAATTTCATCTAAATCAATGCTTTTTAATGGTGTCATTGGACCCATAAACACCATCAAGACTCTTTTCCACCAACTTCTAAAGTCATAGTACTTAATTTCATGATCGGTGATCTCAATATAGTTAAATTCAAGTTCAAGTACACCCGGATAGTAAACACAGACTACAACAATAAAAACTCCGATTCCAGCTGCCCAACCCCACATGCCAAAAGCGCCGGCAATAGGTGAGCCCACCACTAACAAGAAAATTAAAGCAATGATCAATGGCCGAAATGATATCTTTTTTCCAAATGTAAACATATCTATCTACCCCCCTTACACCCATTATGATATCATAATGATATCATATAGACAACAGATTTGTGCTGAGTAAAAACTTCCGTTAAGTTTTTCTTTGATTCCAAGTATTTTGTTAAGTATCGATTTATCAATGGCCTTCTTTACCCTTTTATTTCAAATTGTCTTAATCAAACAGCTCCTTTTGCAGGAAGCTAGGAAAAACTGGCCTCAAAATTGAAAACAGGTGCAAAATTCTGGCTTTTCCAACATTTTGCACCTGTTTTTTTGTATTTACTTTTTGAGAACAATTCGTTTTCGTCGACCACCAAAATAATGGTTTTTATTAACCAATCTCTTGACTAACTTGGGTCAACAAAAAGTTTTTAGCACCTTCCTTAGCCGAGTACAAAAAGTTCACTATGTTTCCTAGTCGATTATACGTCAAGTCTGTGTCCGGCTTTTTTCCTAAATACATTCTCTAGAACTACTATTTTTTTCTGGCTCTTTTCTTATGACTTCATGATATGACTACTAAGCAAAAGTTTGCACGACATTCTCATTACTATTTACGGTTGTACTATTAGATTCAAAAGATTCTCGCTTAAAATAAAGTGATGCAAGTATTAAAAAAAGCAAGGCAATCAATAATGCTTTTAATAGCCCCTTTCTATCCTGCATTGTCAGTCCCCTTTGCTTTCGTCGCTAAAAAAAGATTTTGAATGGTTTTCCGCTGCTTACTACTGATTTTCTGATGATCAATACAATGCAAAGCAATCGTGTAAGCCGGAAACTTATGCTGTGGAACAAAGTTATCCAGCCTTTGTCCATCTGCGCAATCAACTATCACCTGACAGAAATCCATATCACTAAGCGGCTCAAGGTACTGTTTTAATTTGTCCGGATCATTCGTATCATTAATTTTTTCTTCCAAATTAGCTGCCATGTTCTCTCAATTCCTTTCCTTGTTCTAGCAAAAAAGAGATCCTGCTTTTAGAATCTCTCTTTATCAACAACAATATCTTTATTCATTTTCTGGTTCGACTCGCATAAAATGCTCAAAATGATGCGGATATTTGTTTTTTTCATCAACTTTTCCTTCCACAAAATCACTTAACATAAAATGGTTATAGTCAATTTCAGGCATATAGGTATCAACCGCAAATTCATGGTCGATCGTTGTCCGGTACAAATCTGTAGCATAAGGTAAAAATTCCTCAAATAAGCGCACACCACCAATAATGAACATTTTTTGACTTGGTTGTCTCGTATAGTATTCCAATACCTCTTTTACACTATGATAAACAACCACTCCTTCAGGAAAGTCTTTCTCATCACGAGAAGTCAGAACTATATTTTTTCGGTTATGCAGTGGACGTTTAAAGCTCTCAAAAGTTTTACGCCCTGCGACTATCGTATTACCTGTAGTTGTATCTTTAAAAAATTTCATGTCCGCGGGCATGTGCCAAGGTAGTTGACCTTGATAACCGATACCATGATTACTATCTTCAGCCCAAATAAATGCTAACATCAAACCACCCTTCCCTTTTTCCTCTTTACACCCCTAATAATACACTGTGTATAGCAATTCGGAATTAATTTTGCTGAAATGTTTCACGTGAAACATTTTCATGACAAAAATTAAGCATTGGATGACCTTAAGTACTCAATTAGCTATGTTTTACAGTAATTGTTTTCGTTCATTGTAAAATGAGCGGTAAGAAAGATAACAAGCAATAAAAGAAGCAATCCCAGTCGTTGACAGCAACATAAAAGTTACCAAGATCTGGTATTTGATTGCACGTACTGGATCAACACCTGCAAAAATCAAACCTGACATCATTCCTGGCAAACTAACTATCCCCACTGTCTTGGCTGAATCAATTGTTGGCTGTATACCAATTTTGATCGTTTCTTGTAAGATCGGTAATGACGCATCTTTTAAGTCAGCTCCTAATGCCAAACGTTCTAGTAATTGTTGCCGTTGGTCACGAAAAGCTTGATTTAAATTACGATAACAAATTCCAATTGCGACCATCGCATTTGATGCGATCATCCCAGTAATAGGGACCAATTGCGAAGGTATCATCTTGATCGTTCCGATTCCTACTAGGACTGTCAGCGTAACTCCCGTGCTGATAAAAATAGCTAAAAATGAATTTCTAAAACCATGTTCGATCCCTTGGCTTCTTTTCATTGCATTGTAACTAGCGTTAAAAATAATGATCAAAGCCAACGCTATCGTCAAAATATTGTTATTGGCTCGGAAAACATACTTCAACAAATAACCTACCAGGAACAACTGCACTATTGCCCGTATAACACTGATAATGATTTCCTTGTTGACTTGTAATTTTTCTTTATAAGCGATCCCCATCGTGATCAATACCAACACGAATGCTAAAACCAATCCTTGATTATTAACGGCTAAATTCATGCTCCCTACCCCCCATTATTTTTCCATTCTTTATTTCTACCAATCGTTTTGCCTGCGCAATTTCTTGTTCGTCATGCGTAACAATAATAATCGTCACGCCCTGCTGATTTAATTTTTCGATCAATTGATAAATGATCGTGCGGTTATCCCCGTCTAAACCAGCGGTTACTTCATCCATGATCAATGTTTCTGGCAAAATTAAAATATTTCTCAACAATGCGACTCGTTGCTTTTCACCACCGGACAAATTATTGACCTCACGTTGTAAATAATCTTCAGAAAGCCCAACCGTCCTCAAAGCAATAAGCGCTCTGTTTTCATCAAAGGCTTGCTGACGGATCTGGTAGGGAAACTCTAAATTTTCACGAACAGTCTTACCAAATAGAGTCGGCTGCTGCATTGCATACGACACTCTCCTGCGGTAACTGATTGGTTCTTCTTCTTCAATATCTTTACCTGCATATATGATTTTCCCTGCTGTTGGTGTTATAAGTGAAGCCAATATTCTGACTAATGTGCTCTTACCGCTCCCAGACGGCCCCGCAATCGTCACTATTTCTCCCTTATCAATTTTTAGTGAAATATCATCTAATATTTGCTTATCATCGACTCGATATGAGATATTTTGGAAAACAATTTGTTCCATAAGTAATTTTCTCCTTATATTTTAAATATTTTCATTTACGCGTGGTGCTAGTTCGT
>NZ_AZFI01000006.1 GCF_001435755.1 Ligilactobacillus acidipiscis DSM 15836
GACCATCAACACTATTTGACAAAGTCCCATTTGTTTTAAGCTATTGGTTGATCTTTTGGCGAGACTTCTTCATCTTTGAGGTTGCAGGCTGGCTGCTGCTTTGAGTGCTAGTGCTCGAAGATGAAGACTCAGAGCCTTCGGATGAAGAAGGCTGTTCCTCACTACTTGAGCTTGATTCTTCTGAGCTGTTTGAGCTGCTTTGTTCTGAAGAACTTGAACTTGAAGATGAACTGCTTTCCTCAGAAGAAGTAGATTTGCTTGAGCTGCTGCTATCCTCACTGTCTTCTTTGACAATGTCTTGATCAGGTGAACCTGCCAGATAAAGTTCACGGACACCGTTGACTTCTTTAGTTAAAACATTACTCGGTCGTGACCAATCTGAATTGGTTTTTCCCTGAGAAATGTAAGACATGATAGCCTTATAAACTAACTGGGATATTCGTTCAGAAGCTGTATCCAGGTAGTTGTTATCTTGATATGGATGGTCATAGCCGGTCCAGACTGAGACTGAGTAATTTTTAGTATATCCGTTGAACCATGAATCCATCGACACGTCGTCTGGAAACTTATCAGCAATATCATCTGGGTATGCATTTGTACCTGTCTTACCAGCCTGATACAGACCAGGAATCTGTGCGCGTGTACCAGAACCCATTGGAGAAGTGATAACACCCTTTAAGACATCAGTGATCATATAAGCAGTTGAAGACTGCATAACATGTTTACCTTTATTAGAATAATCGTTAACCTGGCCATCTGCAGTTTCGATGCGATTGATATAGGATGGCTTGTAATATGTCCCGCCGTTTGCAAATGCTGAATAAGCAGCCGCATTTTGCAAAGTTGAAGACGGCAAACCGATCCCATTTTGATATTCTAATTGTTTCTTATAATGAAAACCTAACTTACCAATAAAGTTTTGAGCTTTATTGATCCCCACAGCTGCTAAAGTCTTGATCGCAGGAACGTTTCTTGATTGCACTAAAGCCTCACGCAATGTCATTGTGCCCTTATATTGGTTGTCAAAATCATTCAACTGTGTGTTAGTGCCTGGATAAGTGTATTTTTCATCTTTTAGTGAATGATAAGTTGCCCAGTTCAAATATTCGAACGCAGGGGCATAGTCCATCAAAGGCTTAGCTGTCGAACCGTTAGTTCGAGCGGTTTGTACAGCACGGTTCAAACCATACGTAACATTGCCTGTTTTTCTTCCGCCCAACATCGCTACAACTTTGCCGTTATTTGGATTGATGATCGTTGAAGCAACCTGAACCTTATTATCAGGGAAATAGACGTAATTGTCGCCATTTGCAATATTATAGAGCCTCTTTTGGATCCGCATATCAATATTGGCATATATCTTCAGATTGGAAGCGTAAGGATCATATCCCTTTTTTTTGACCTCAGTAATAACTTGCTTAATATATGGATCAGCAATTTTGGCTTTTTCATTTTTTTGTTCATTTTGATGATAGGGAAGCAAACCGTCACTGATACTTTGACTTTGTGCAGCGTCATGCTGAGCTTGTGAGATCTTTTTATTATTTAACATAGCGTCTAAAACTTCATTTCGTCTTGCTAAGGCTAATTTAGGATTAGAGTATGGATTATATTGTGATGGAGCATTCGGGATACCTGCAATCAAAGCGGTTTGCGCCAAGTCTAGATTTTTGACTGATTTGCCGTAGTAGAATTTAGCGGCCGTTTGCATACCGTATGAGCTATAACCCATAAAAACCTTGTTAATGTAAAAAGTTAAAATTTGGTTTTTAGAATAGGTTTTATCCAATTTCCGTGCCAACCAAGCTTCCTGTGCTTTTCTTTTTAACGTTTGATCTGACTTCTTAGTTGAGAAAAATGATAATTTAATTAATTGCTGGTCTAAAGTACTACCACCTTGAAGGCCGGAAGATGAATGGAAAACGTTTGAAAAAGCGGCACCGATCGTTCGTTTAATATCAACTCCTTGATGTTTATAAAAACGCCGGTCTTCGATAGAGATCACGGCATCTTTTAATTGCTGCGGAACTTCGTTTTGCTTTAAAGCTTCAGCATTTTGCGAACCAAGGTCTAAGATCTTATGATCTGAGGAATCGTAAATCTTAGTAGCGCCCGGGTTTTTGAGATTGGACTCATTTAAAGCAGGGGCACTTCTAGCATAAGAAAAGAACAAAGTCGCGCCACCAGCAATGGCCACGACCAATAACAATACTAGGGACCAAAAAATCTTGGAAAAAACATGACTCTTTTTACGCGGATGTTTTGGTCGTTTATTTTTTTGTTCTTGTTCACGACGATCAACGCGTGAATATTTTGAATCTTGCTTACTCATGATGGACATAAACTCCTTTATTACGGCATTTTTAATTTATTGATCAACTGGTCAACGCCCTTGAGATAAGGAATTCGCGGGTTGATGTGATAATTGATCAAATAGCTTTCCTGTTTGATTTGCTCATATGGAATAGATTTTCTGCCCTTTTCTCGACCATCCCAATAGTGGAATAGTAAGTGTGAAGGCATTAAGTAGATCTCCTGCCGGACCACAAACTTGACGATCGTAAAACATATTCCCTGTTGTTTTTCACATGCTTTCATATGTTTGATTTGATGGTCATGGAAATTATTGAGCGGGAAAGATGAACGATTGCAAGTTTCTTTTGCTTCAAAGTCGATGTAATGCCCCCGATAGACGCCATTGTAATCTGTTGTGGAAGCTTGTTTAAAATAAGCTTCTTTGATCACAGCCGCACTTCTTTTAGGGTAGCAGACATCAACGATTTGAATTGGGATTGGTTTTTTGTGGATCACAGCTATTCCGGATTCCAAATAATATTTGTTACTGAGATTGATCTCTTGTTCAAGCGACATACCACGATTGCCATAGATGATATTGTCATGTGCAGGAGCAGTGTTAAAGCTTGATTTGTGATCTGCAGTAAATTGTTCCTGAAAGGGAACTCCATTTGGATAGTGTTTGATCATTTTTCTCACACTCCTATGCGCTTAATTATAACAACTCAATTTACTAATGGCAAAGTTTGAAAAAAACCTTTCAGCAGAATATACTAATTTAAAGACTAAAAGTATAAGAGTGTTCATATTAGAAGCAGTAGAACGGGTTTATGAAGTCGTGCTATGTAAAAATCGTTTAAACACCACATATTATAGTAGAATAGTTTAATTTGATAATTTTGAGAGGCGGAAAGTATGCGGTTATGGGTCACGGGTTATCGCAGCTATGAGTTGAATGTATTTAATGACAAGGACCCAAAAAAAGATGTGATCAAAGCGGTCTTAAAAAGTAACTTAAAAACAAGGGCCGATAATGGATTAAGCTGGATAATAACTGGAGGACAATTGGGAGTCGAACAGTGGGCAGTTGAAACAGCCCTAGAATTGAAAAAAGAATATGCAGATTTAAAAGTCGCTCTTATGCTGCCATTTGCCGATTTTGGTCAAAATTGGCAGGAAAATAAGCAGCAGTACTTGTTAAAACTAAAGCAGGCTGTTGATTTTTCTGCATCAGTCAGTAAACAACCGTATCGTTCGCCACAGCAATTGAAAAACTACCAAAAATTTATGTTGGGGCACACAGATGGCGCATTGCTGGTTTATGATCCGGATTACCCAGGCAAAAATAAATTCGACTATCAAGCAATTAAACGACAACAAGAAAAAAGTGAATATGCTACTGAATTATTGGACATGTTCGACTTGCAGGATGCAGCTGCAGAGTTGGCTGAACAGCAAAAAGAACGAAATGATGATGGTGAATGATCAGGGTCATTTGAATAGTTTGTTTTTAAAATTTCTGGGACAAAATTAGATGAATGTAAAAATAACTTGAAATTTCAGGAGTAACTGATATAATAGTATTGTTATAAGTTAAGTTCCTTTCTTGGATGGGGTGCAATGCAATGGAAAACATAAAACTAACGCCTAAAGATATTGTCAATAAGCATTTTAAGCCAAAGATGCGTGGTTATGATCCGGCAGATGTTGATGAATTCTTGGATGATGTTATTCAAGATTATGAGATGTATGCTAAGGAAAACCAACGTTTGCAGGCTGAAAATGATCGTTTGGTCAGTAAAGTTGATGAATTGACTAAACAGGTGGCAGTTGGTAAATCCGGACAAACATCGCGTCCTGCTTCTAATACGACAAACATGGATATTTTGAAACGTTTGTCCAACCTAGAGCGCCACGTGTTTGGTGCCCAACTTAACGATGATGATCAAAGCAATCAGTTTTAATAAAGAAGTGTAGTTTTCTGGTAATCGCGGTCTGCATTAAGCAGGCTGAGGAAAGTCCAAGCTTACACAAGCTGCGATGCTTGTAGTGTTCGTGCTTGCTGAAAAAATAAGGCAGGAGACCTGTTATTACAGGTTATGGCAGATAAAAGGGCTAAAATTTCGATCATGCCTGAGTAGTCTTGAAAAGTGCCACAGTGACGAAGCAAACAGGGAAACCTGTTTGATGGAACGCGGTAAACCCCACGAGTAGGTAACCCAAATTATGGTAGGGGCGCTTCATGACGGAAATGAACAAATCATGGGGGCGAGTGTTGATTCACTCGGAGATAGATGATTACCACCGATTTCGATTCCTGGATCGAATGACGTACGGAACGTGGCTTATAGAGGACTACATGACAGGGGTCGGGGTAATTTTTAATTATCCCGACTTTTTTAATAGTAAATTTTAGGAGTATGAAGCATTTTGTGTTGATTTTAACGGCTTACTTCTTTTTGAATGAATATGGAGGTTCTTTAATAATGGAAGAATACAATTTGATCGCAACCTGTGCTTCGGGGATCGAAGCATTAGTTGGTAATGAGTTGCGTCACTTAGGATATGAAACACAGATCGAAAACGGTCGAGCCAGGTTTAAGGGTACGTTTGAAGATATCTTTTGGACCAACATGTGGTTACGAACTGCAGATCGAATCAAAATCGTTTTGGCGGAATTTGAAGCTAAAACTTTTGATGATCTTTTTGAACAAACAAAGGCGATCACCTGGGATCAATTCTTACCAATGGATGCTGAATTCCCGGTAAATGCCAAATCACAAAAGTCAACCTTGCATCATGTACCAAGCATTCAGTCGATCGTTAAAAAAGCAGTCGTTAAACAAATGTCAGCTGCTTACCACCGGCGCACTAAATTTCCTGAAAGTGGGGCTAAGTTTCAAATCGAAGCAGTCCTGAATAAGGATCATGTGATGTTGTTACTAGATACAACAGGCGATAGTTTGTTTAAGCGCGGTTACCGGGTCGAAAAAGGAGCAGCACCATTAAAAGAAAACATGGCTGCGGCTTTGATATTATTAGCTCGCTGGTATCCAGAAATGACATTTGTTGATCCTGTCTGCGGTTCGGGTACTTTACCGATCGAAGCAGCATTGATCGGACGTAATATCGCTCCCGGGTCTTGGCGTAGTTTTGCCTGTGAGTCTTGGCCATTATTCCCCCAGGAGATTGCTGAAAAATTAAGAGTCAAAGCCAAAGCCGCTCAAAATAAAGAGCAGCAGTTAGACATTCATGGTTACGATATCGACGAACAGATGATTTCGATCTCACGGTTAAATGCTAACAAAGCAGGTGTCTTGCATGATATTGAATTTAAGCAACTGGCCGTTAAGGATTTTAAAACCACAGCTAAAAATGGCGTGATAGTAGCAAACCCGCCATATGGAGTACGACTGAGTGACCAAAAAGAAGCCGCAAAACTCTATCAGCAAATGGGCGAGTTATATCGTCCACTGAAAACTTGGAGTAAGTATATATTATCCAGTGATTTGAATTTTGAAAAAGAATATGGGCAAAAAGCCACTAAGCGACGTAAACTTTATAATGGAGCTTTGAGGACAGATCTTTTTCAATATTGGGGGAAAAAAGACAGAAGTATCACTACTGAATAGCAGTTTTAAAAGGCAAGGTGAATTCAAAGGATGGACAAGAAATATTGTTATCAACCTGATGTTGCGACAAGCGTGATTTGTTGGTCATTTACGTTTATGATTTTTTTGTTAAGCATGTTATTATGGTTAGAAATCACTGTACTGCAGCCATGGACTATTGTTACTTTTATTATCTTTATTGTAGTTTTTGCGTTGCAGGTTGGTTCTCGACAAATAAAGTTAGGACCAGACAGATTATTGCTTAATAAAGTGATCAAAACTAATAACGAAAGTATTTCTTACGCAGATATTTCGGCTGTTGCAACAGCAGGACACAGACTGCTGGTTAAAACTAAGCACAATGAATATGAATTATTAATGAAAAAAAGCAATGTTCAAGAAGTTGCCCAACTGCTCAGAAATAAGATTGCTGTAGTGTAACTGAGAAAGAAACTATCGTCATCAAAAAGTGGAGGCTGGTTGTAATGAAAGATATTGAGATCGCACAACAGGCTGAGTTATGGCCAATAAATAAGGTTGCTCAAGATGCGGGGATCCCTTTGGAAAAAATTGAACCATATGGACACTTCAAAGCTAAGATCGACCTGCCATTAAATGTTAAACGAGTGCCAAAGCGGTCAGGCAAGTTGATCTTGGTCACTGCTGTAAGTCCAACTCCAGCTGGTGAAGGTAAATCAACCATAACTATTGGCCTAGGAGATGCTTTGAAAGCTGCTGGTAAAAAAACAATGATCGCGTTGCGTGAACCATCAATGGGACCTGTAATGGGGGCCAAAGGAGGAGCTACTGGGGGAGGTTTTGCTCAAGTACTCCCGATGGAAGATATAAATTTGCATTTTACGGGAGATATGCATGCTTTAACTAGTGCTAATAATACCTTGGCAGCGTTGATAGATAACCACATTTACCAAGGAAATGAACTAAACATTGATCCACGACGTGTTGTCTGGAAGCGAGCTTTAGATATCAATGATCGAGCTTTAAGAAATATCGTGATCGGTCTTGGCGGTACTACTTCAGGGATCGTGCGCCAAGATGGTTTTGATATTACGGTGGCTTCAGAACTTATGGCAGTTTTGTGTTTGGCGACAGACATAGAGGATCTCAAAGAGCGGATCGCAAAGATCTTAGTCGGCTATACATATGACGGTCAGGCAGTTACAGTTGGGGACCTTCAAGTCCAAGGAGCGATCACAACTATTTTGAAAGATGCACTTAAACCAAATCTGGTCCAAACGCTTGAACATACACCGACTTTGGTCCATGGTGGACCGTTTGCTAATATTGCTCATGGTTGTAACAGTGTTTTGGCGACTAAAACGGCTTTGGAATTAGCTGATTACACGGTCACCGAAGCAGGTTTTGGTTCAGATCTGGGTGCAGAAAAATTTCTTGACATCAAGACTCCGGTTTTAGGGAAAACGCCTGATACTATAGTGATAGTGGCTACGGTACGTGCACTAAAAATGAATGGTGGACTCTCAAAAAATGAATTGAATGAAGAAAACATTGCAGCTTTAAAAGCAGGTTATAGTAATTTGGCTCGTCATATTCATTCTATGCAACGTTATGGTGTGCCAGTGGTGGTTGCGATCAACCGCTTTGTGACCGATACTGATCAAGAATTAGATTGTTTGCAAGAACTATGCCGTACGCAAGGAGTAGTTGCACAATTGGCTAATGTGTGGGAACAAGGGGGCGCAGGTGCACAAAAATTGGCACAGGCGGTTATTGCTAGTTGTGACGAGAAGAGTGAGTTTACGCCGTTATATTCACAGAAAATGACTTTGGCTGAAAAAATCACCACGATCGTTACTCAAATTTATGGCGGCAGTGATGTTGTTTATGCTCCAAAAGCCCGCAAGCAGTTAAAAGAGTTTGCAAAACACGGCTGGGATCAATTGCCGGTATGTATGGCAAAAACACAATATTCATTTAGTGATGACCCCAAGCTTTTAGGCGCACCTCAAGGTTTTTCGATCCATGTTCGTGAATTTGTGCCTAAATTGGGTGCAGGTTTTATCGTAGCCTTAACGGGGAACGTCTTAACAATGCCGGGTTTACCGGCTAAACCAGCTGCTGATCAAATAAATATCGATTATTTAGGGAAGATCTCAGGTCTCTTTTAGTCTGTGTTGGACATAAGGTTTTGTATAACCATTAGGGAGTGAGCAGGCAAATATTAGGTTGATATTTGTTTGTTTTAATTCATATTAGAAATAAAGGACGTCGATTTTATGCCGATTTATGTATTATTAGTTTTTGCTGTTGTCCTACTTGATCAGTCGGTCAAGTTTTTTGTACTAGGTCATATTCCCTTGAATCATAGTGAGGTTTTAGTTAATAATGTTTTTTCACTGGCTCATGTACGAAATTACGGAGCGGCGTGGAGTATGTTACAGGGCCAGCAATGGTTTTTTACACTGATTTCGATCATTGCGATCGTAGTAGTGATCTATTATTTCATTAAATTATGGAAGAACTGGGGTTACGCCTTAGGGTTAACATTGATCCTTGGCGGCACTATTGGTAATTTTGTTGATCGGTTACGTCTGGGTTATGTGATCGACATGTTTGAATTGGATTTCATTAACTTTCCGATTTTTAATGTTGCTGATTGTGCTTTAACTGTTGGGGTGATCATAATTTTGATCGTCATGTTAAGGGATGATTCGTTATGAAAAAGTTTAATGTTACAAAGCAAAAGGGTCGCTTAGACCAGGTTTTAAGTGCTGCTTTTCCGGAATTTTCACGTTCTATGATCAAGAAACTGTTACTCGATGGCAAGATTTTAGTTAATGGCCAACAGGAAAAACCGCGTTATCAGGTCAAAGATGGAGATCAAGTTACTATCAACGAACCTGAAGTTCACAAACTCGATTTAGTGGCACAAGATATTCCCTTAGATATCGTCTATGAAGATGATGATGTTTTAGTAGTCAATAAACCTGCAGGAATGGTTGTTCATCCTGCTCCTGGACACCCAGATCAAACTTTAGTCAATGCTTTGCTTTACCACTGTCCGTTGTCTAAGATCAATGGAACATTACGTCCCGGAATAGTTCACCGGATCGACCGGGATACGTCAGGGTTGTTAATGGTTGCTAAAAATGATCATGCTCACCATAGTTTGGCACAACAATTAAAGGATAAAACGACCAGTCGTTATTATATAGCTTTGGTTCATGGGATCATCAAAGAAGATCATGGGACTGTCAATGCCCCATTGGCACGAAGCCCTAAAGATCGTAAAAAGCAGGCTGTTGTTGCTGGAGGTCGTCGAGCAGTGACGCATTTTGAGGTATTACGAAGATATCAGAATTATACTTTGGTAAAATGTCGGTTAGAGACGGGAAGGACCCATCAAATCAGAGTTCATTTGAAATATATCGGGCATCCTGTCGCTGGTGATCCAGTATATGGCCCTAAAAAAACTTTAGCTGGTCCAGGACAATTTTTACATGCTGCAGAACTTGGATTTACTCATCCTGTAACCAAGAAAAGATTAGACTTTAAGGCACCTTTACCGAATTATTTTAAAAAAACTATCGATGACCTTGACAAGCAGAGCAGTAATTAGTAGAATAATTAACAGTTAAGTTCCTTTTAAAACTTAGTCCAGAGAGGCTAGTAAGGGCAGCATTGAAGAAAAGTTAGCAATGCCATTTTTTGGCAAGCTCGACTGTAACCTCAAAAGGCTGCGGTCGGGCTTTTTTAATAAGTTCTTAACTGCACAACTCAGATTTTGTTTTGTTTGGGCCAAAAATTTTAATTCAAAGGAGAACTTTCGATGTCAAAGCAAATTTTTGATGAAATTGCAATGAAAAGGGCACTGACCAGGATCACTTATGAAATTATCGAAAACAACAAGGGTGTCGATAATTTAGTTTTAGTGGGGATCAAGACGCGTGGGGTATTTTTAGCACGTCGCATTGCTCAGCGTTTGAAAGAACTTGAAAATTTTGAAGTTGGAGTAAATGAACTGGATATTTCACTTTATCGTGATGATATTAGCAGTCATCGCCCCGGCGCTGCTAAACAGGTTGCTGAATTCAAAAATGATGTGACCGATAAAAATGTTGTTTTAGTTGATGACGTTTTGTTCACGGGTAGGACTATTCGGGCAGCTCTTGATGCCATTATGGATCAAGGACGGCCACGAAAGATTAGGTTGGCAGTTTTAGTTGATCGGGGACACAGACAGTTACCGATCAGAGCAGATTTTGTCGGAAAAAATATTCCAACTTCTTGGGATGAAAAAGTAGCAGTCTATATGACAGAAGTCGATAATAAAGATGATATCGAGCTGATCTGATTTGTTGAAGCTGCTTTTTAAAAAATAATTATTATTGTAATGAACCATTTAAATGACTCCAGTGAGGGCACAACGGTTTGAGTTGCAGGTTGCAAGTAAGTCTACCAGACTAGTTATTTGCAGCAGTGTATTTGCCTAGGTCATTTAAACGATGACCTAGGCTTTTTTTGTGGAAATTTAACAAAAGCTGCTTTAGTTTTAGTGAATTCCACGCTCTAAAACAAATTTTGTTAATTTTCATAATTGTTTTTGATAATGAAGGGAAGAGATCACAAGTGTCAGATAATAATAACAATGAATTTCGTAATGAAGAGGCTATTTTGGATATCAAAGATAAACCGAAGTTTGGTCAATGGTTAGTCTTGTCGATCCAGCATCTTTTTACAATGTTTGGTGCCACCGTTTTAGTACCATTATTGATCGGCATTAATCCAAGTATTGCGTTATTTGCTTCAGGTGTTGGGACATTGGTTTACATATTATGTACAAAGGCCAAGATACCAGCCTACTTAGGCTCAAGCTTTGCTTTTGTTGTTACAATGCAGGCCTTGATGCATCAGTATGGTTATCCTGCAGTGGGCCAAGGTGCGATCGTTTCTGGCTTAGTATATGTAGTTGTGGCCTGGCTGATCTCCAAGTTTGGTTCGGCTTGGATGGATCAAGTTTTACCACCGGTAGTGGTCGGACCGATCATTATCGTTATTGGACTTTCCTTAGCAACCACCGCAGCCAATGATGCAATGCTAAATAATTCGCATTATGACATTAAGTTTTTTGGGGTTGCGATGTTTACCTTATTGATCACGATCATTTTTAATATGTTTCTCAAAGGGTTTTCCAGCATGATCCCCGTTTTATTAGGGATAATTTGCGGCTACTTATTGGCGTTGACAGTGGGTATCGTGGACCTTGAGCCTGTTAAAGCAGCCAAATGGTTCAGTTTGCCCGCATTTAATGTGATGTTTTTGAATTATGATTTTAAATTTTATCCAGCAGCCATCATCGGAATGGCACCGATCGCTTTTGTTACGATGACAGAACATATGGGACATATCATGGTTTTAAATAAACTGACCAAAAGGAACTTTCTAAAAGATCCTGGTTTGCACCGGACACTGCTAGGTGATGGATTATCTACGATCATTGCAGGTTTTGTTGGTGGTCCTCCAACAACATCATATGGTGAAAATATTGGGGTTTTGGCAATGTCCAAAGTTCATAGTGTTTGGGTACTGGGTGGAGCGGCTTTCTTCGCTGTTGTCTTTAGCTTTTGCGGTAAAGTTTCCGCGCTGATCCAGACCATACCTTGGCCGGTGATTGGCGGGATATCATTCCTTTTATTTGGGATGATCGCATCTAATGGCTTACGGATCCTAGTTGATTCGAAGGTAGACTATGAAAAAAAGCGGAATCTGATCATTACTTCTGTGATCTTAGTGATCGGGATCGGTGGAACATATCTCCAACTTGGTAATTTTCAACTAACCAGTATTGCACTTTCAACTGTTTTTGGGATCGTATTAAATCTGCTCTTACCCGCGAATGCTGCAAGTGAAGAAAATTAAACGATTTAAAAGTTAAGTAAGTAACTGTTAAATAATTGTTGTCCAATAAATTCCAAAAATGTAAGGAGATAATTCTATATGACACAATTGATGTCCCAAATATTATTACCACACTTTGTGACTGTTGAAGACTTGAATTCAAAACAAGTTTATAACCTACTTGAGCGTGCAGCGTATTTCAAAAATGGTGGGCGCAAAGAAAACTTCAAACGTCAAATCAACGTTGCAAATTTATTTTTTGAGAATTCTACCAGGACCAAGCTGAGTTTTACGATGGCAGAAAAAAAGCTGGGCTTAAATGTTTTTCCTTTCGCGGCGGAGACCAGCTCCGTTCAGAAAGGAGAGTCTTTGTACGATACCTTATTGACTATGTCCGCTATCGGAATTGATTTAGCAGTGATCAGGCATCCGCAAAATAATTATTATCAGCACATACTTGAACAGCCTGGCTCGAAACTAAATATTGGTCTGCTTAATGCCGGAGATGGCTCTGGTCAGCATCCTTCGCAGTGCTTGTTGGATTTAATGACAATTCATGAGGAATTTGGTCATTTTAACAAACTTAAGATCGCGATCGTAGGTGATTTGAAAAATTCACGCGTGGCGCGTAGCAACATGCAATTATTAAAAAAGTTAGGTGCCGACATTTATTTTTCTGGTCCTAGCGAATGGTTTACGTCTGAGTTTAATGAATATGGTCAATATTTGCCGCTTGATGAACTGATTCCTAAAATTGATGTTTTGATGCTCTTAAGAGTTCAACATGAAAGACATGAGGAAACGGAGGCCGAAAAAAATTTCAGTGAGATCAAATATCATCAGCAATTTGGTTTAACGGTCGCTCGTTACCAGAAAATGAAGTCAAGTGCGATCGTGATGCATCCTGGACCGATCAATCGCGGGGTCGAAATGGCATCTGAATTAGTTGAGGCTCCCCGCTCAAGATTTGTTAGGCAAATGACTAACGGTGTCTATATGCGCATGGCAATGCTTGAAGCTGTGATCAATGGCAGACATATCGGAGGTTGAGGCAATGGAAAAAATCGTTATTAAGAATGGAACAGTGTTGGTTGATGAACGTTTTCTTAGGACGGATGTTCTAGTAGAAAATGGCCGGATCACTGCGATAGGACAAGACCTTTCAGGACAAAAAGAAATCGATGCCGCAAATATGATAGTAGTTCCAGGACTAATTGATGCACATGTTCATTTAAGAGAACCGGGGCAAACTGCTAAAGAGGATATTGCCTCAGGAACTAGAGCAGCAGCACATGGCGGTTATACCACAGTTTGTGCGATGGCTAATGTTTCACCAGTCCCTAATTGTGCCGCGGAAATGAAAAAAATGTGCCTTTTAAATGCACAACATGGTCAAGTCAGGGTTTTACAGTATGCGCCTGTAACTGAAAATTTAATTGGTGAGCGTTTGACCGATTTTAGTGAATTACAAAAAGCCGGTGCCTTCGCGGTAAGTAACGATGGACATGGGATCCAATCTAGTTTGACGACATATCAGGCTTTTAAAAAGGCTACTGCTGCTCACATGATGATCGCTGTCCATGCACAAGATGATGAGCTTTTTGACCATGGCGTGATCAACCAAGGTCCAAGTGCACGAGCATTAAACTTGCGGGGGATCCCAGCGGTCAGTGAGACTTCTCAGGTGGCAAGGGATCTGGCTTTAGCTCAGCAAACTGGGGCCCATTATCATGTTTGCCACGTGTCAACTAAAGAAACAGTGGAATTGATCCGTGCGGCAAAGTCACAGGGAGTTAATGTAACTTGTGAGGTAACACCGCATCACTTGTTATTAAGTGAAGAGGATATCTTAAGCGACGATTCAAATTACAAAATGAATCCTCCTTTACGGTCCAAGGAAGATCAACAGGCGTTGATCGCAGGCTTGTTAGATGGGACGATCGATATTATCGCCACTGACCATGCGCCTCACACTAAAAAAGATAAAGCTGGCGGATTTGCCCAAGCCGCTTTTGGGATCACTGGCAGTGAGACGGCTTTTTCCATGCTCTATACTAAATTAGTGAAAACAAGGCGGTTGACTTTAGAAAAATTGGTACACGCCATGAGTATCACGCCAGCAGACATTTTAAAGATCGATGATGCTGGGAAGATCCTTCCGGGTATGCGAGCTGATTTGGCAATTTTTGATTTGCAAAAAAAGCATGAGTTAATAACGGATAATTTCCTTTCCAAGGCTGTCAATAGTCCTTTTGCAGGGCAAAGTGTGTGGGGTGAAACGGTGTCCACATTGGTCAAAGGAAAAATTATCTATCAACGGTAAGCAAAAAATATGTGAGAAGGGTGAAAGGCAAAATGAAACGTTATTTAGTTTTAGAAGATGGCACGGTCTACCAGGGACAAGCATTTGGAGCAGCACGAGTTTCTGTAGGCGAGTTGGTTTTTACAACTGGTATGACAGGTTACCAAGAAGCGATCACGGATGATTCATATGCTGGACAATTGCTGGTATTTACTAATCCCTTATTAGGAAATTATGGCGTTTCTTTGGTGGATAGTGAGGATTTGAATTCATCATGTGCGGGAGTTGTTTGTCGTCAGCTGGCTCGAGTAGTTGATAGTTGGCGTTCGAGTGAAACCTTGGATCATTTTATGCAACGCCAAGGAATTCCAGGCATCAGCGGGATAGACACTCGTGCATTGACAAAGAAATTGAGAAATGCAGGTACGATGCAAGCTGAATTAGTAGATGAATTACCACCAACAGCGAACGTAGTAGATAATTTAGTTCGCTCTGAAAAAAAAGAGCTGCTGTTTCGTGATAATCAAATAGCACCGTTCATGATCCCGGGAAGTGGGTTTAACGTCGTCTTAGTTGATTTTGGTGCTAAGCAGAGTATTTTACGAGAATTGATCAAAAGACACTGTAATATCGTTGTTGTCCCCGAAACAGCAACTGCTGAGGAAATTTTGCGCTTTGAACCGGATGGGGTTTTGCTTTCAAATGGCCCTGGCGATCCGCAAGATCATCCAAATGCGATCAAGATGATCCAAGAGATACAGTCAAAGACCGTCATTTTTGGGATATGTCTAGGACACCAATTATTTTCACTGGCAAATGGTGCCAAAACATACAAAATGAAGTTTGGACATCGTGGTTTTAATCATCCTGTGATAGAGATAGCGAGTCAAAGATCGATGTTTACCTCACAGAATCATGGCTATGCGGTTGCTGCAGATTCGATCGACCATTCAGTCCTAACGGAAACTTACGTTGAATTAAACGACCAAACGGTTGAAGGATTGCGACATAAAAAGTATCCTGCAGCTTCAGTTCAATTTCATCCAGATGCAAGTCCCGGTCCACATGATGCTATAGATGTTTTTGATGATTTTATTGCAATGATCACATCGCAACAGGAGGAAAAAATTGCCAAAAAGAAATGATATCTCTAAAATTCTAGTTCTTGGTTCTGGTCCGATAGTAATTGGTCAAGCTGCCGAATTTGACTATTCGGGGACTCAAGCATGTTTGGCTTTGCGAGAGGAAGGATATCAAGTAGTTTTAGTTAACTCTAATCCCGCAACTATTATGACTGACCATGAAATTGCTGATCAAGTTTATCTTGAACCTTTGACTGTAGAAACAGTTACCAAGATAATCAGACAGGAAGCTCCAGATGCTTTGTTGCCGACATTAGGAGGACAAGTAGCGCTGAATTTGGCCGTTTCGTTATTTGAACAAGGTATTTTGCAAGAAATGAATGTTGAATTGTTAGGTACAGGGCTTTCTTCCATTGAGCAAGCAGAAGATCGTGAAAAATTCAAACAACTAATGCAAGACTTGGGTGAACCAGTTCCAGCTTCCAAAACAGTGCAGCACGTCAATGAAGCTCTGGATTTTGCGAATGAAGTCGGTTATCCAGTGATCGTCCGGCCCGCGTTTACTATGGGAGGAACTGGAGGCGGGATCTGCCATGATCAAACTGAGTTATCAGAAATAGTAGCCAATGGTTTAAAATTATCGCCTAGCAGTCAGTGTTTGATAGAACAGTCGATCGCTGGTTTTCGCGAAATCGAATTTGAGGTAATGCGCGATGCAGCTGACAATGCATTAGTCGTTTGTTCGATGGAAAATTTTGACCCAGTGGGTGTTCATACGGGTGATTCGATTGTTTTTGCTCCCACACAAACGCTTAGTGATAGCGAATATCAGATGTTAAGAGACTGTGCCCTAAAATTGATTCGTGCTTTACGTATCGAAGGCGGCTGTAACGTGCAATTAGCTCTTTCGCCACAGAGTATGCAATATTATGTCATTGAAGTTAATCCCCGAGTCTCACGTTCATCGGCATTAGCTTCCAAAGCAACGGGTTATCCGATTGCTAAAATGGCTGCAAAAATCGCCGTTGGATTAAACTTGACGGAGATCAAGAACCCGGTTACTAAAACTACTTATGCTGAGTTTGAGCCAGCCTTAGATTACGTTGTTGCTAAAATACCGCGTTGGCCATTTGATAAATTTACTCAGGCTGATCATTCGATCGGTACTCAAATGAAGGCAACTGGCGAAGTGATGGCAATCGGCAGAAATTTGGAAGAAGCTTTATCAAAAGCAGTTCAGTCTTTGGAAATCGAGCCGCAAGATCTGTATTGGCCCAAAATCAGCCAGATAGATGATGAAGTGCTGGCTAAATTCTTAGTACATGCTACGGATGAGAGATTGTTTTATATCGCCGAAGCTTTGCGCAGAAATTGGTCGTTAGCTGATGTTGCAGCTTTTACTAAAATAAATAAATACTTCCTAGATGTTGTGCTACATTTGATCGAACTTGAAAAAAAAGGTAAGCAGCGGGCTTTTGACGCCGATTACTTGAAAGAAGCAAAATACTATGGGCTTAGTGATATGACTATAGCTCGTTTATGGCAAAGTGATCAGCAAACAGTGAGAGAATTTCGTTTGGAAAAACAAGTTTTACCTGCTTATAAGATGGTCGATACTTGTGCAGCTGAATTTTCTTCAGATACACCATATTTTTATAGTACGTATGGCGAAGAAAATGAAAGTCGAAAAACTAAAAAACAGTCGGTTTTAGTCATTGGTTCGGGGCCGATCAGGATCGGACAAGGAGTCGAATTTGATTATGCAACGGTCCATTGTGTAAAAGCATTGCGAAAAGCGGGTTATGAGGCAATTGTTATGAACTCGAATCCAGAAACAGTCTCAACTGATTTTTCCGTGTCTGATAAACTTTATTTTGAACCCTTAAATTTAGAAAAAGTTTTGGATGTCTTTGAACTCGAACAGCCATTAGGAGTCATCTTACAGTTTGGAGGGCAAACCGCGATCAATTTGGCTGAGCCGCTTGCCACTAATGGTGTAAAGATATTGGGGACTAGTTTAGCATCTTTAAATCAGGCTGAAGACCGTGACGAGTTCGATCAGTTGATTAAAAAACTACAACTAAATCAACCTCGAGGTAAGATCGCTTATTCGAAAGGCGAAGCAGTAACTGGTGCGTCAGAGATCGGTTATCCAGTGTTGGTTCGCCCCAGCTATGTACTGGGCGGACGTGCAATGCAGATAGTTACCACTGAAGAAGGGTTGTTAAAGTATTTAAAAGAAAATACTTCTCTAGTTGGTCAGCATCCAATATTGATCGATCAATATTTAGAGGGACGAGAATGTGAAGTTGACGCATTATGCGATGGTTCTGCAGTATTATTGCCGGGAATTATGGAACATATCGAACGTGCGGGTGTGCATTCAGGTGATTCGATGGCCGTTTATCCCCCGCAACATCTGAGTGCCAATGTCAAGCAGCAGATCGTTGATATCACACAAAAATTGGCCCGTGAATTAAAGTGTATCGGTATTATGAATGTCCAGTTTATCGTTGTGCGAGAAAAAGTCTACGTTCTAGAAGTTAATCCGCGGGCAAGCCGTACAGTTCCATTCTTAAGTAAAGTTACGGGCTTAGAAATGGCGCAGATCGCGACGCGAAGTATTTTGGGAGAGTCCCTGAAGAAACAAGGTTTGCAGACAGGATTACAAGCAGAACCACTGACCAAGTATGTAAAAGCACCGGTTTTTTCATTTAATAAATTAAATGATAGTGATAGTTTGCTTGGCCCGGAAATGAAGTCTACGGGTGAAGTGATGGGAAGTGATACCCAGTATGCCAATGCTTTGCTAAAAGCTTTTGTCGGTGCAGGACTATTGTTGCCTCCGAATGGGAATGTTTTATTAACGGTTAGCGATGAAGATAAACAAGAAGTTGTTAGTCTCGCTCGTCGTTTTGCTAGGATTGGATATCGAATTTATGCAACATCCGGAACTGCAGACCTTTTAAGACAAACCGGTACTTATCCAATGGAAATTGCCAAGATCAAGGAAGAGCCCGAGCAAAAGAAAGATGGAATTTTGGAAGTGATCTCAGCTGGAAAAGTTGATTTGGTAGTCAATACTATGGGTGAGGATGTAGCTAAGAATTCAGATGGTTTTTTGATCAGGAAAACTGCCTTGGCACACAATGTGCTTTTATTAACATCTTTGGATACAGTCCAAGCCTTGCTTGTTGCTTTAGAAGGACAGTATTTAACCACGGCTCCTTTATAAAAGTAAAATTAGAGTTAACGTTGCTAAGATGTGTTAAAAAAAGGAGAGCTTATGAGCACAAATCGGTTACAAGTAGAATTACCCGGGCTTTCTTTAAGAAATCCTATTATGCCGGCTAGTGGCAGCTTTGGTTTTGGGGATGTTAAGGCTGCTAGGTTAAACGATTTAAACAGATTAGGTGCAGTTGTTTTAAAGACGACAACCAAAATGGCAAAAAAAGGCAATCCTCAGCCACAGATCGTTTCTTTTAAAGAGGGGATCATGAATTCAGTCGGTTTGACAAATCCAGGAGTAGATAAAGTAGTTGAACATAAGTTACCGCAACTTCGAACACATTATCCGAATTTACCGATCATTGCCAGTTTAGCTGGTGCAAGTATTTCAGACTATTGTGTGGTGGCGGAGAAACTAGACAATTCTGAACTGGTTGACGCTTTAGAAGTAAATGTTTCTTGCCCTAATGTTGCTGCCGGCGGGATGCAGTTCGGTGTTGATCCCCTGGTCATTCAAAAGCTGACTAGTGAGATCAAAAAGAGGGTTGCAGTTCCTGTTTATGTTAAACTAACGCCAAATGTGACTGATATCATCGAGTGTGCTCAAGCTGCCAAGGACGGCGGGGCAGAGGGCTTGACAATGATCAATACTCTTTACGGTTTGAGGATCGACCCTCAAACTAGAAAACCAGTTCTAGGTAATAAATTTGGCGGTTGGTCTGGTCCAAGTTTAAAGCCCACAGCTATTCGGATGATTTGTCAGGTTGTCCATCAAGTTGATCTGCCTATCATTGGTGTTGGGGGTATTTCAAATGCACAAGATGTGATCGAAATGTACCTAGCAGGTGCAAGCGCAGTGCAGATCGGTAGTGCACAGTTTAATGATCCCGCAGCTTGTTGGCATATTCTAGACGAACTTGAACCTGAAATGGATCGGCTAAATATTGAATCACTGTCAAAATTAATAAATGAAGTAAAAGAGGGATTTCAAGATGAGAGATGATAGACCAATAATTGCACTGGATTTTCCAGACAAAGCCAGTGTAGATAACTTTTTAACACAATTTCCGAAAAAAGAAAAGTTGTTTGTGAAAATTGGGATGGAACTGTTTTATAGATGTGGTCCAGATCTGATCAAGGAAATGACTGCACGCGGCTATGATGTCTTTCTTGACTTGAAGTGTCATGATATTCCACATACGGTCGAAGCGGCAATGAAAAGTATTTCAAAGTTAAATGTTACTTTAACTACTATTCACGCAAGCGGTGGTCTTCAAATGATGAAGGCTGCAAAGAGTGGTTTAGTGCAAAGTTCTGCAAACACCAAAATTTTGGCCATCACTCAACTAACTTCAACTTCGGAAGAAATGCTGCATCAAGAGCAGCTTGTCAAAGCAAGTATGGAGCAAAGTGTGGAAAATTATGCCAAACTGGCAGCACAAGCTGGACTTGATGGTGTTGTCTGCTCTGCTTTCGAGGCTCACCAAATCAAAGAAGTTACTGGTCTAGATTTTTTGACTGTCACTCCTGGAATTCGCTTAGAAAATGATGCGTATGACGATCAAAAAAGGGTGGTTTCTCCTGGTCAAGCAGCGCAGTGTGGGGCATCTATGATAGTGGTCGGAAGAAGCATTACTCAGGCAAAAGATCCATATCAAACATACCGTGACATAAAAAAATCTTGGAAAGAAGGAATTTAATTGAGAAAAATTGCTGAAGCGCTACTTGACATTGAAGCTGTAAAGTTATCACCTGCAGCTCCATTTACATGGGCAAGTGGGATCAAAAGCCCCATTTATTGTGATAACCGACTAACCATCAGCTATCCTGCTATCAGAAAAGAAATCGCTAATGGGATAGCAGATCTGATCAGACAAAATTATCCGTCTGCGGAAGTGATCGCAGGAACAGCAACTGCTGGTATCCCACATGCTGCTTGGGTTGCAGATATACTTGAATTACCGTTGATTTACGTGCGTTCAAAGCCTAAGGATCATGGTAAAGGGAAACAAACAGAGGGTGTTTTACGAGAAAACCAAAAAGTTGTTTTGATCGATGATTTATTGTCGACTGGAGGCAGTGTACTCAAAGCAGCAACTGCCTTAGAAAATGAAAACGCGGTTGTTTTGGGTGTTGTAGGGATATTTAGTTATGAGCTGAGAGATCTGCAAGAAAATTTTGCGAAAAGAAATTTGACTTTCCATACGTTAACCAACTTTTCTGAACTTATCGAAGCAGCCCAACAAAAAAGTTCATTCACCCAGGCTGAAGTTGACTCGATGTTTGAATGGAAAAAATCACCCAAAAATTGGAAGTAACGGCATAATAAAATAAAAAGATATACCTGTTTTAAAGCTTTGTCTGACAGAGCTTTTTAAAACAGGTGTTTTTAGTAAGATATTTGAAATGTGAAAGTAATTGACTTTTTAGACCTGATTGCGAGACTTTAGATATTTCTTGATCCACGCCAGTCAACAATGAAACCGATATTTGCGAAAAAATCATTTAAAGTGTAAACTTATTGTATGTATCAGATTATCTTTATTTTTACTGGTTATTTCGTGCTAATAAAATGCCGACTCAGTTTTCAAGGATACATTTTTATTAATGTTAGGTTATTATTTTCTTGCTATACTTATAATCAAGGAATAGATATTTTTGCCAGATCAGCAAGGTAAAAATAAGATAATTGTGGGACAACCACTTTTACCTTAAAAACTACACAACCTTTATTTAAAAAAAGTAATTTTTCCGGAGATTTATGGTCTTGGTTTTAAATTAAGTGCGAGCGGGTGTTGTTTACGAAAAATGTTTTAGTTATGCGAGAGAAAACAAAAAGGGGGTCGTATTTATGAAAACACAGCATGAAAGTATTTTTTCATCTAAAACGTTAACTTATTTTCTTCAATTAGCGGAAACTATGAGTTATACTCAAGCTGCTCAAATTTTGGGTATTACCCAACCAGCACTGACTCAACAGATCAAAAAGCTCGAAAAAAATGTTGGGGCACCATTGTTTTACTCGGTTGGGAAAAAATTACATCTTTCTGATGCAGGCTATACAATGTTAGATGCAACTCACCAAATCTATGAAACTTTGAACAAGGCTACCGATGAAATTCAACAATCCACTAGTCCGGATATTGGTGAGATCAACATTGGGATTTTGGCTTCTATTGATACAGGTGTCTTTTTTGATTTTGTGTCTGATTTTTATCAAAGACATCAAAATATTAAATTAACTGTTTATTCTTTGACTCGTAAAGAGATCTGGGAAGGGTTGGAAAATAATCAATTAGATATAGCAATCATGTATCTTCCAGATGAAAATATTAAAAATTGGAAAACATATGAAGCAAAGAAAATATTTACAGAGAGTTTGGTATTCGTTCATCAAAGCGAAAAACTGAAGAAAAGAAGAAAAATCAAGTTAAGAGATACTTTGGCTTGTCCATGGGTCGGATATCCAACTGATTTCTATGTAAATACGCAATTGCGGGAAGCTTACAGAGATGATAACTTGGATTCACCTGAATTTGCGGCACGCTTTACCCAGCCAAACCAATTACTCAAATTTTCAAAGAAGACTGGAAATTATACTGCATTACCAGCGTCTTTCATCACAGCACATGAAAAAGAAACTGGCGGACTGTACACTGCAACGTTTGATCCGGTGATCAGTTTTGAAATGTCCTATGTTTATCGTAAGGGCAAGTCTGAAATTCCTCGGATCGCAAACTTTTTTAAAGAGTTTGAACAATATCTAGTTGAAAAAGACTACATTTCTCGCTTGACAGATTCTACTCTTGAGCAATAAGCTAAGTATATGAATATTTAATTACCCGGTGTTTTAGTTTGTAGTGAGACTAACAAGACTGGTCATTATAAGGAGATATGAATTAACATGAAAGAATTAGTTTTTGGACACAAAAATCCAGATACCGACGCTATCGTCGCTGCTAAAGCATATTCATTTTTGTTAAATCAGCTAGGATCGGATACTGAAGCTGTTGCTTTAGGCGAACCCAATGATGAAACAAAATTTGTACTTAATCATTTTTCAGAACCATATCCTCGTATTATTTCAGAAGCTGGTGCAGAGACGAAAGAAGTCGTATTGGTTGATCATAATGAAGCACAGCAGAGTGTAGACGACATTTCTGATTTAACAGTAACGCATGTGATCGACCATCACAGGATCGCTAACTTTGCAACAGCGGCTCCGCTATATTATCATGCAGAACCAGTTGGCTGTTGCAGTACGATCATCTTTAAGGAATTCAAACAACGGGGAGTTGAAATTCCGCAAAATTTAGCTGGTTTAATGTTATCTGCCATTATTTCAGACACATTATTATTCAAGTCACCAACAACAACTGATGTTGATGTTGCGGTTGGGAAAAAATTAGCCGAAATTGCTGGAGTTGATTATGAAGAGTATGGCTTAGCAATGCTGAAGGCTGGAACTAATTTGGCAACTAAAACTGCAGAGGAGTTAGTTACTTCTGATGCTAAATCCTTTGAAATGGGGGGCAAAACCGTTCGTGTGGATCAGGTAAATACAGTTGATCTTGCTGAGGTATTTGCGCGTGAAGATGAATTGCGTTCAGCTATTGAGGCTCAAAATAAAGATAATGGTTATGATCTTTTCTTATTAATGGTCACAAATATCTTAGATTCCAATACTCGCTTATTAGCGATTGGAGCAGGCCAGGATATTGTTGAAACTGCCTTTGGCCATGGCTTAGAGAACGATAAAATGGACCTTCCTGGCGTCGTTTCACGTAAAAAACAGGTTGTACCGCCGTTGGAAAAAGCTTTCGAATAAAAGATAAATAATATTCTTAAGAGAAAATAGTCTCCTAATATTTGTCAGTAATGGCAATTGGGAGTCTTTTTTTTGCATAGCATAATAATAAGTTACTTTAACTATGGCTTCAAAATCAAAATCAGAAACAAGTGAAAGGTAATCATTATAAATACTTTCAATTACGTATATAAAAACATATAATAAAGATTGAAAACATTATTTTGAGGTGATCAAGTTGAGTCAGGAAAAAAGAATTGAACTTATCAAACAATTATTGGAAGAGCGGCAGGAGCTATCAACTAAAGATATTATGAATGAATTTGGTATTTCACAGGACACAGCACGTAGGGATATTGTCCTTTTGAATAAACGAGGAGAGGTTCGTCGAACTCACGGAGGGATCTTGCCCCTTGATTTTGGCAGAAGTGTCCCTAATTATGAAAGTCGGTTAGCACATTTCACCAAGTCTAAAACCCAAATTGCACTTGAAGCTTTAAATTATTTTAAACCACACCATGTTTACTTTGTTGATTCCTCTACTATTTTATTAAAAACTTGTCAGAACCTAAATATTCCCTTAACAGTGGTCACTCACTCGTTAGACAATTGTATTGCTTTAGCACAAAATAATAAAGTTACTGTTAAAAGTTTGAGTGGGACTTTAGATCATGACAATCGTTTTTTCTATTCTCATTTAGCCATGGAAGAGCTACAAGATATTATGTTCGATACAGCTTTTATAGCTGCTTCTGGGATCGATGAAAATGGTGTTTATCTGTTAGATCAAGATGATGCTGAAATTGTTGGCATGGCGGCTAAGCGTGCGCGTAAGGTTATTTTGGTCGCAGAGCACCAGAAGTTTGTAAATAAATCGTATTACAGAATCTGTTCTTTAGACCAAATCTCATTATTCATTACTGATAAAATTCCAACCAAAGAACAGCGTGAATTATTTTCCCCAGAAACTGAGATCAAGATAGTAAACGGTGATAATAAATAACAATTATTTTGTAAATTTTTATAATTATGATAGCATTACCTGCTTCGTAGTTGGTATAATAATGTCAATTTGATGAAAGGGGCGTGAGAAAATGGTTTTAAAACATAAATTTAATCAAGAAGTAAAACAAGTTGCAATTTCAGATATTCGCCAATTTGACATTGATGTCAGTAATATTCCGGACATCATTAAGTTAACTTTAGGTGAACCGGACTTTAATACGCCTGAACATATTAAACAAGCTGCAGTTGATGCAATAAATGACGATCAGTCTCACTATACGCCTAATCCTGGGATTCCAGCTTTGCGTCAAGCAGCGGCAGATTATTACAATTCAAAATATCATTTAAACTATGAACCGGAGCAGGTCATTACAACTATTGGAGCCACCGAGGGGATCGCAGCAGCTTTACAAACCATTTTAAACCCAGATGATGTGGTTCTTGTCCCAACACCTGTTTTCCCGATCTATATTCCAATTACTCAAATCAATCACGGCAAATGCATAACTATAGATACTAATGCTGATGGGTTTCTTTTAACTCCAGAAAGGTTAAAAGAAACTATTAAAAATAATCAAGAACGTAATATTAAAGCGCTAGTCTTGGTTTATCCAAGTAACCCAACTGGAGTAAATTACTCGAGAGAACAGTTACGAGAATTGGCTGAAGTGATCAAAGAAAGCGGTATGTGGGTTTTGTGCGATGAGATCTATGCGGAATTGACTTATGGAAAAACACATACCAGTTTAGCTGAGTTTTTACCTGACCAAGTATTGCTTGTTACAGGTTTATCCAAGTCCCATGCAATGACTGGGTGGAGAGCGGGCTTTCTTATGGGTCCAAATGATTTCATCGAACAAGCGATCAAGGCGCATCAGTACTTAGTAACAGCACCAACAAACAATGTTCAGTTTGCTGCACTTGAAGCTTTAACTAATGGACAAGAAGACAGTAAACAGATGAAGAATGAATATATCAAAAGACGGGATTTCTTTTGTCAAGAACTTGAACAATGCGGTTTTGAGGTTGCGAGTCCGGATGGAGCGTTTTACTTATTCGCTAAGATCCCTACCAAATTTGGAACAGATTCATGGAAATTTGTAAGGGACTTGGCACAAAAAGCACAAGTTGCTTTGATCCCAGGTGCATCATTTGGACCTGGCGGAGAAGGGTATGTGCGTGTCAGTTATGCCGCATCCATGGATAAATTAAAAGCTGCTGCTAGCAGGATCAAGGATTATGTCAAAAATAATTAGTTTAAGGTGCAACGGAGGCAAAATATTTTGAATTCTAATGAAAAAACTAGACCTATTGGAGTTTTTGACTCGGGGGTCGGTGGTATCAGCGTTTTAAAAGAATTATACAAATTAATGCCAAACGAAACATATTTGTTTTATGGTGATTCGAAAAATGCTCCGTACGGAGTTAAAGATAAAGAAGAAGTTTTTAGGCTGAGCCATGATATTGTTGAAAAGTTTATTCAGCTTAATGTAAAGGCGATAGTAATTGCTTGTAATACTGCAACTAGCGCGGCCATTGACCGTTTAAGAAAAGAATTTTCAGAAGTTATTTTTGTTGGGCTGGAACCGTCTGTTAAACCAGCTATTCAGCATAAAAGTAATTCTGAGGTTGTAGTTATGGCAACCAAATTAACTTTACGAGAAAAAAAGTTTGCTGAGCTGATCTCGCAGTATGAAGACCAGGCAAATATCATTCGGTTACCTGCGTCTGATTTAGTAGAGTTCATCGAACATGGTGATACAAATAGTCCCGCACTATATAAATATTTAAATGGACTATTGGAACCTTATAAGGGAAATGTTGATTCAATTGTTTTAGGCTGCACTCATTTTCCGTTTGCACGGGCTGCTATCCAAAAAATTGTTGGTCCTAACGTTTTCATCACAGATGGTGCTTTTGGAGCGGCAGCTCGCTTAAAAAGCCAATTAGATAAATACGCGCTGCGAAATGATTGCTCAAAAAAAGGAAAGGTCCAATTCTATAATAGCAATCCAGATCCGCGTGAAATTCAGTTAAGTAAAAAACTCTTTCTTGCTCAATGATACTTATTTAGTGATCGGTAGGGATAAATGTTATGTTACAACTTAGATTGGCAACGTTAAATGATTTACCAGCGGTTATGGAAATTTTTGATCAAGCACGTTTATTTTTAAAACAAAATAGTATACCGCAATGGCAAGATGGTACACCGAACAAGAACACTTTTTTTGAAGATATCAAACAAGAAGACCTGTTTTTATTTGTAAACGAAACAGAAATTTTAGGGATCGCAGCTCTAAAGTTAGGACCGGATCCTTTTTACGATGTGATAAAGCAAGGAGAATGGCTTTCTGATGCTCAATATTATACTATCCATCGTTTTGCGATGAGTTCTAAATATCGTGGAGAGCATTTAAGTGAACCTTTTTTTAAAGAATTGTTTGAAATAATAGTAAAAAGGGGAATCTACCATGTACGTATCGACACTCATCCACAAAATGCCGGTATGCAACATGTGATCAGCAAGGTGGGATTTCAATACTGCGGAATTGTTGAAGTTAAGCAAGAACAAAGTGACCCAATAAGAAAAGCTTATGAATTAAAGATTAAACAGGAGTAGATAATTGACTGATAAAAAATATCAAACATTTATTTTTGATTTAGACGATACGTTGCTCGACTTTAAATCAGCTGAACAACAAGCATTACAATTGTTATTTTCTGATTTAAAGTTGAAATTAGATGAACCGGCTAAGCAAGCATTTAGCAATTTTAATCAAAGTTTATGGAAGAAATTGGAAAAAAAGCAAATTACTCGTGAGCAGCTTTTTGAAGAAAGATTTCATACTTTTTTCAAAAACTACTATCAGTTGGAAATCAATGGTAACAGTTGTTCTGACCAATATTTGTCATATTTAGCTTATGGTCATGAAGAAGTGGATGGGGCCATAGAACTTTTGACGGAACTATTTTCAGCAAAAAAAGCAGTTATATTTAGCAACTAACGGTGTGTTTAAGGTACAAATTCAACGCCTTAAAGATGCTAAAATGGCTGAATTTTTCGAACAGGTTTTTGTTTCCGAGAAAATAGGCAGTGAAAAACCAGATCCTGAATTTTTTAAGTATTTTTTTAGTCATTCTAACGCTGACCCTGCTCAGACGCTGATCGTCGGTGATTCCCTAAGTTCAGATATCTTGGGAGGTATCAATGCAGGAATCGATACCATGTGGTTTAATCCAGAAAGGACTACCAACTTCTCACAGATAAGCCCAAGTTATCAAATTGATTCTTTAAGTGAAGTAAAGAAGTTTGCTTAGAAGTTCAAGTTGTACAAATTACCTAAATCTTGTATGTACTATTATGTAGTTAAAGTTTTATTGACCTTGATTCAGCAAAAAAAGAATGAAAAATATGTTGTGGTGATCATATGAAAACTTGGAACTTTTGGCTGAAGAGTTTATAATTAAATTGAAGTTAAATCATTAGGTCAAGCTTAACTCTGTGCAAACTTGAATATAGTTAACAGGGAGGTGCAACTATGATCGAGAGTATTCGCTTAAAAAGAAAAGAGGAATTACCGGTTTCTATCGGAGATGTAGTTCAGTATCATGGTGGAACATTTGTAATAATCAATATCTTAGGGATCGATGTCAAGTCGTTTCGTGAGAATGATAATAACATTTTTTATTATTGCCTCGGACAACTTTACGGTTCTCCAGATCTGGCTGCAAATTATTTGACCACCGAAAATGAATTAAATTTCTCACCTGATCAATATTACAATATTCCTCAGGTAGGGGATATTTTCTTTGATAATACAATTGGTATCTGGATCAGGATCCTTGAAATCCGCAAGGTCAACTTTAACGATGAAGGTATGCAAGTTCAGTTCAAGTTTTCACCTGTTAAAGAGTGGTCAAGCGAAAAAATGGAAAAAGTATTTACCGCATCAAGAGCACGACATATGAAATTAGTCAAAAATGATTCTGTTGGTTTATAAAAAAAGTCTTCATCTATTCGGCACATACTGCCATTGATAGATGAAGACTTTTTGTAAGTTACACTCTGTTATTTATTTCAATTTTTCTATTTCTTCTTTTTCAGGAGTGACATATATAGTTTTTTGACCTTCATAAATGACAAAGCCAGGTTTTGCTCCGTTAGGTTTACGGATATTCTTTACTGGAACATAGTCAACCGCTACGTTAGACGAGGATCTGCCTTTAGAAAAGTAGGCTGCAATTTGTGCTGCTTGAGTAAGTGTTTCATCGCTTGGTGAACTACTATGCACAATAACGTGTGAACCAGGAATATTCTTAACGTGAAGCCAAAAATCGCTATTTTTTGCGATTTTCATGGTCAAATGATCATTTTGTTTGTTGTTTTTACCAACAGAAATTCTAGTTCCATCGTTACTGGTAAATTCAGCTGGCTTGCTCAAACTTTTGCGTCTCTTGTTTTTTGCCGCCGGGCTATTTTTTTGCGATTTCAAATAACCTTGTTCCTGTAACTCGACTTTGATCTCTGGAAGGTCGCTTGGATCTGCCAGTTCAATAGTGCTAGCCAGTGATTCAAGATAATTGATTTCTGACTTTGTGTGCCGAATCTGTTCACCTAAATATTTCACAGCATTTTTGAGCTTCTGATAACGTTTAAAATACTTCTGTGCATTTTGTGAAGGGCTCAGTTGATTTGACAAATTGATTTTTTCAGGTTGCTCATTATTGTAGTAGTTAGGCAACGTGACGGAGGTCATTCCTCTCTTGACCTTATATAAATAAGTGGTCAGCAGTTCACCTTTGATACGGTAAAAATCAGCATTTTCTGTTGCTTTAAGCTCTTTTTCTTGCTTTTTTAACTTTCTTTCATTTTTACGCAGATTATTTTTGACAACTTTGATCAGATCAGCACCTTGTTGCTTGACTCGGTCGTGTTGGGCTTTTTCTTGGTAAAATTTATCCAATAACTCACTTAAAGTTTCCCAGGTTGATTGAACTTCCATTTGACCAGAGAAAAAGCTGAAATCAATTTTATCGTTATGTGTGATAATAACTGGAGTAGGACTTTCAGTTTTTTCGAGGAAAGATTTGTATGCCTCGTTGACAGTTTTATACTCGGCTGAATGTAATGTATCGGCTAAGAGTAAGCCTGACAATTTTGAGAACCCTTGATAAGCTTTCATTAATTCGGAAGCTAGAACATCTCTATTGGGGAATTGCTTATTTAACTCTGAAAAGAAGTCCTGTTCAGAAAAAGGATCTGTTTTTTCTTGCTTTGGTGGAGTTCGATAAGTCGAACCAGGCAGTAGAGTCCTATAACGATCTTGTTGTACCGGGACATGCTTGATCGCGTCTAAAACTTTATTTTCTTGAGAATCAATCAAAATCACATTACTGTGTCTTCCCATGATTTCGATACTTAACAGTAGAGTGATTTGATCTCCAAGTTCGTTTCTACGGGTAAAACTTAAATAGATAACACGATCAGTTTGTAATTGCCAAATATCCTGAATTTTTGCGCCATCAAGATATTTGCGCAACATCATGGTAAAGTTCGTAGGAGTTTGGGGGTTCTCATAAGGTATCTTTGTGATCTGTATCCGTGCATAATTAGGGTTTGCTGATAACAACAAAGGATAATTATGGCGGTTAGCCCTAATTGTTAAAATCACTTCATTGGAATAGGGCTGCGATATTTTTGCCACACGACCGCCAACTAGTGTATTTTTTAATTCATTAACCATCGCATGTGCGAATAAACCATCGAAAGCCATTATTGAACACTCCTTTTTATTGTTTACAGTAGTTACATTTTAACCTTTATTTATCTTTTGAGCAAAAGCTATTTGTAGTTTTTCTTTCTGTAATATGTTAAATCCTATACTATACGAAACTTAAACTTGTTTGTTGTTGAGTTAAGTTGTAATATACAATTATAGTTCATTTTATGGAGGTGAAACATTGAAAGCAAGTTTAGACGTCTTGTTAGATGTTCAAAAAAATTATAAGCAGTTATTAAAAAAGATGACTCGCATACATACTTTGACAATTGCAGAATGGCAACTACTTCAAAATGTGTTGGACGGTAATGATACTCAAACAGAACTTGTCAAAAAGACTAAATTAGATGTTTCGACCCTTAGTCGTCAGTTGAGCAAATTGGTTGAAAAGAATTTATTATCTATTAAAAAAATGGGTGAAAAGCCAATGGCTAGAAAAAAATATCTTTATCAAATAACTGATCAAGGTAGAACTGCTCTAAATGAGATGAATGCTGATTTTGAAAAAATGAGTAGTGAATTATTTTCTCAGTGGACAAACGAGGAACAAAATTTACTAAAAATCTTGTTAAATCGTCTCAATACAAGTTTTGAAAGGATCGAAAGCTAGCTAAGATACCATGAGTATGTTACGATTAAAATCGCAATTATTTTTTAATTAATTTAAGTAAACAATGATCAAAGTAGGTGTAATTTTATGAAAATAGCTGTTGTTACTGATAGTACGGCTTATCTTTCACCAAAACAAATAGAAAAATATAATATTCATGTGATCCCGATACCAGTTATAATTGACGGAAAAACATATCAGGAAGATGTCGACATCACAACCGATCAATTTTTTGAAAAGTTGAGGTCTTCAGAGTCTTTTCCAAGTACATCACAACCTCCGATCGGTGAGTTGGTAGAAATGTACGAAAATCTTGGGGAACAGGGTTATGATACTGTGATCAGTATCCATTTAGCGGCAACAATTTCTGGTCTATATAATACTTTGAAGACAGTTGTTACTCCACAAGTCAAAAATGTCAATGTTATTCCATTTGATTCGCAGATCACGGTTATGCTAATGGGAAATATGGTGGTCGAGGCTGCTCGAATGGCACAACGCGGCGAAACAAGTCAGCGGATCATTGATCGTTTAGAGCACTTAAGAAAAACAGTCGATGAATATTTTGTTGTCGATGATTTGCAAAATTTGGTTCGTGGCGGGCGTTTATCTAATGCATCTGCTTTTATTGGCAGCGTCTTAAAAATCAAGCCCATTCTAACTTTTGATGAGCAGTCAGATAAAATTGTAGCCTTTGATAAAGTTCGTTCTTCTAAACGAGCATTGAAGCGTGTTGAAAGTTTATTTGATGAGAAACTAAAAAATATCGACTATCCTGTAAGAATGATCATTATTCACGCCAACGATAAAGAAGCAGCTTTAAACTGGAAACAAAAACTAGCAAAACAATACCCTAATTATCCAATTGATATTAGTTATTTTGGACCGGTTATTGGGACTCATTTGGGGGAAAAGGCACTCGCTTTAGCATGGATGGAAGATATAGATCAGTAAAAGAGGTAATCTAGAATTTATGATAGATTTAGGACTGAAAGCCAGCACATCAGCTAGTCAAATTAAGGACCGCTTACAGTACCATCCGGATGTTTTTGAGTTTTTTACTGATGAAAATGATTTTACGACAGAAGGATTGAAACGCTTGGCATATGATATTGAATGGGTCAAAAGTGAAGCAACGGATAAGATCGTGTTTCATCACCCAATGAAATATCGTGGAACTGCAACTGAAATTATCGCGCCAGAACGTAGGTGCCCGAGTTTGTATGCTTTTGTTGAACAGTCAGCTTTAGATTTATTACAATTAGCGGATGATCACGAAGTCCAAGTCTTGATTCATGGCGCTTATGCCCGGCAAACACAGCATTTCATTGAGATGTATGCTTCTTTTGCGGAAGCTGAAGCGGCGGCTTTTGCCCGTCTAGACCATTTTCAAGAGCTGGGCGGTCGCCATGTTATGTTTGAAAACTCTATCTCACAACTTTTCGCTTATGGCTTACCAGCAGATGAAGAAAAAATTAAAGAGCATCATTATCGCTTGGCCTTTGATACGTCACACTGTTTCATTAAAGTAAAGGGTAATAATAATGCTTTGATGACTTCTCTCAATAATTTAAAAGATCAGATCGTTCATTATCATTTGGTAGATTCTTTAGGTCAAAAGCATGATAGTTTGCCTGTTGGACAAGGAAATATTAATTGGCAAGAAGTTGTTCCGTTACTGAATCCACAGGCCACTAATATTTTTGAAATACAATTAGCAAATGAAGATGATGCTGCTGAACAGGTAGCAAGTTACCAGTATCTAAAGGAATTGGAATTTTAGTTAAATTTAAATTAAGAACAATTTATCTGCTTTCACTTAACTCTTTTACTTGTCTATAATACTGTTATTGACAGTATTTGAGAAGAAGGGAGCACTATGATCAATCGAGTTCTCAATGTTTGTACTGGAATCATCGGGGTCTTATACATCTTAGTAGATATTGTTTTTCACTTAACTGTTTGGGGCTTAATAAAGTTTAAGAGGATCTCGTACCCGCTAGCTTTCAGACTCGCCGATAACAAGAGCTTATTTTTCAGTATTATCTTGATTTTGACATTTATCATGTCCTTATTAAGTTTAATTGCATTGATCAGTAATCTTATTTTATTTGTTCGGGCAGATTTCATCTTGAGAGTTGTTCTTACTACGAGTGGTTTCTTTTTGCCTTTTGTTCATGGGGAAGCTACCTTGAGCCTGTGCTTCGAGGTTTTCTTTATTAGCTTGTTTTTGATTTATTTATATAAAATAAGTCATCGTAAACAAGATATTTCTGATTCTGAGTTTGAGAATTACAAACAAATGTAAAAGGAGAAATATGAATACAATAAAATCAATTATGAGTTGGTTGGTGCCCATTTTGATCGGTCTATTGGCTGCAGCATTGATCAAGACTTTTTTATTTACTCCGGTAAAAGTTGATGGTTCATCAATGTATCCGAACTTGCAGTCAACTGAACACGTGATGTTGCTTAAACAAGCAGACATCAAGCGTGATTCAGTAGTCGTCTTTAATGCATATGGTGTAGATCACCAGAATCCGGAAATGACCAAGAAAATGATGTATGTCAAAAGGGTCATCGGTCTGCCTGGCGATAAGATCGAATATAAAGACAATGGTGATTTATATGTTAACGGCAAATTTCAATCACAGAGTTATATCACCAAGGCACAGCAAAAACAAGGAACATTGCAGTTAGCAGACAGTTTAAACCCAGCAGCGGATGTGCACTTGGGAACAGGTCAGACATTTACAGTACCACAGGGAAAATATTTTATGCTGGGTGACAATCGACATGAATCTAATGATAGCCGTTATTATGGTTTTGTTCCTAAAGATAAGATACTAGGAGTTGTTAAAGTTACTGTTTGGAATAACAAACGTAACGTAATAAATTCTTTTGCAACAAATTAAAATATCAAGGTTCACTGAAGGTCTGGTAAAAAATTACCAGACTTTTTTTATAAAGAACAAAATTACCCCGATTTAAAATTGAAGTGCAACACT
>NZ_AZFI01000060.1 GCF_001435755.1 Ligilactobacillus acidipiscis DSM 15836
TAATTTTGTGACGAACTAGCACCACGCGTATTTAATAAACTCTTGTTGCCCCGAAGAACATCACATTTTATCACAATCCAAAAATAATTGCTCAAACCATTAACTGGCAACCGAGATCAGCTTTTGACAGTGCGGGCAAAAATGTGTGCCGCGTTGTCCAACCACGATCTTTTCGATCGGCGTCTGACACCTCGCACAAGGTTCGCCTTTTTTACCATAAACATTTAACTGATTTTGGAATAAACCAATTTCAGCATTAGCCCCAGCAAAGGTAAAGACTGTTGTTCCATGAGCTTTGATCGCACGATTCAATTCCAGGATGATATTATCATGCAATTTTTGTGTTTGTTCATAAGTAATTTCAAAGCATTTTGTTTCAGGATGGATCTTAGTCATCCATAATACCTCATCGACATAAATATTTCCTAATCCAGCAACGATCGTCTGATCAAGTAACGCGGTTTTAATAACTTTCTTTTTCTTTTGAAGTTCTTGATAAAACTCATCGACTAAAAACGTCTCTGGAGTGGGTTCTGGTCCCAATTTTTTTAACGCAGCCAGATCATCTTCTGTACCGGTCTTGACCAAGTGCATGCGGCCGAATTTACGCACATCATTGTATCTTAACTGGGTCCCATCATCTAAATCAAACACAACATGCGTATGCTTATCAAGTGGCATTTCACTACTTTTAACTGAATATTTACCTTCCATCCGCAAATGAGAAACCATCGTCAGTTCTCCGGAAAAGCGAAAAAGCAGGTACTTCCCCCGACGATCGATTTTTTCAAATTTCTTGCCGGTCAACTCTTTGATAAATTCTTGCGGGTCTCCTTGAATGATCTTAGGATAAAGCAACTCAATGCCAGTGATCTGTTTATCGGTGACAAGTTCACTTAACCCCCGTCTAACTGTTTCAACTTCTGGTAACTCAGGCATTTTTCCACCAACTACTCTCTTTTTAATTATCACAAGGAGAAATAAACTCCTTATTTATATACTATCATTTTAAAAGCCGTGAGACCGGGCAAAATTTGTTCGGTCTCACGGTCAACACAGCTAAACTAATAAACAAAAAATTTGTCAGCTGGTAAATATCTTTTTTATTTTGCACTAAACCATGTTTTGCCATGGGCACATTCCACTTTGAGTGGAACATTTAAATCAACAGCTGAATCCATAACACTTTTGACCAGTTCCTCGAAATCGGTCAATTCTTCGTCTGGGACTTCAAAAATCAACTCATCATGGACTTGCAGTAACATTTTAGCCTGCATCTTCTTTTCAGCTAACTTTTTATCCATGTTGATCATCGCGACTTTGATGATATCCGCAGCACTGCCTTGGATCGGACTATTCATCGCCGTCCGTTCAGCAAAGGAACGAATATTATAATTTTTATTTTTGATGTCTGGCAAATAACGACGTCGATGGAAAATCGTCTCTACGTAACCTTCTTCACGCGCGTGCTCAACGATTTCATCCATGTATTTTTTGACCCCAGGAAACTTTTCAAAATAAGTGTCAATAAATTGTTTGGCCTGTTTACGTGTGATCCCGATGTTTTGCGACAAACCATAGTCACTGATCCCATATACTATGCCGAAATTGACGGCTTTAGCCTGGCGACGAATATTTGGGGTAACTTCGTCTTCGCTGTCAAGACCAAAGATCTGCATGGCGGTATTAGCGTGAATATCGCGATCTTCTTTAAAGGCTTCTTGCATATGCTCATCACCAGCAATATGTGCTAAAACACGAAGCTCGATCTGCGAGTAATCAGCAGAAAAAATCTGCCAACCCGCACGACTCGGTACAAAAGCCTGTCTGATCTTACGTCCTTCTTCCAAACGGACTGGAATATTTTGCAAATTAGGGTCAACTGAAGACAAACGTCCGGTTGCTGTCAAAGTCTGCGTATAGCGAGTATGAACTTTTTGATCTTCCTTGAAAACGACCTTTAGCAAACCTTCGATATACGTTGATTGCAATTTAGAAATCTGCCGATATGTCAAAATATTATCAACGATCGGTGACATTCCACGCAATTTTTCTAACACACTGACTGCAGTAGAATAACCAGTTTTAGTTTTTTTGATCACTGGCAATTCTAATTTTTCAAATAGTATGTGCCCCAATTGCTTTGGTGAATTAATATTAAATTCTTCACCAGCTTCATTATAGATATCCTGTTTTAATTCAGACAAACGTTCTTTAAATTCACTTTTCATTTGCTCCAAGCGTTCAGTATCTACAGAAATACCAGCAATTTCCATTTTTGCCAAAACTTGTGCCAACGGTAATTCCATTTCATCATATAGATTTTGTTGCTGGTTATTCTTCAATTCAGTGAAAAGTGGTTCTTTTAAAGTTGCTATCGCAAAGACCTTATGACTCAAATGAGCAAATAATTGGTCATCTTCAGCTGGAATCTCCCGTTTAGCACCCTTACCATAAAATTGTTCATCGGTTTTGACTTGATCAAATCCGTGAAGACTAGCCAATTCACCAAGATCATCACTATTTTCAGTGTTATTCAATAAATAAGACACTAACAGCAAATCAAAATCGACATTGGTCATTGTAATTCCCAGACGATTCAAACCAACAAAAGTTCTCTTACAATCAAAAACATCAAGCTTAATAGCCGGATCGGTCAATATTTGCTTCAGTGGCGCTTGTTTTAATAATTCAACATCTCTAGCACCATAATATTGATCCGCGATCTTGAAAACAAAGCCAACAAAGGGAGCATTATGATAATTTTTGCCGTCCATCTCCAAATAAAAGACAACTGGTTCTTTAATTTTTGCAGGGACTTTATCCAAGTTTTTCTGAGTTAACATTGTCACTGCAAGTTTATCGAATGCCTTTTGTTCATCCGGATCCTCGCCAGTCAAGTCCTTTAAAAAGCTCTTAAAATCAAGTTCTTCATACAAGGAGTGCAAGTCTGTTTCATTCATTTCTTGTCGCTTTGTATCAATTAATTTGATCGTCAAAGGCGCATCTGTTTTGATCGTGGCTAAGTCTTTACATAGCAGTGCAGTTTCTTTGTCCTCGATCAGATGTTCCTTCATTTTAGACTGCTTCATTTCGTCAATATGTTCGTAGATACCTTCAACGCTAGTATATTGCTTCAATAGTTTAATAGCCGTTTTTTCACCGACTTTAGTCACACCTGGATAATTATCCGAATTATCTCCAGCTAAACCTTTCATATCGATAATTTGCTTAGGTTCTAAACCATATTTTTCCTTAACATGATCAGGAGTATATTCTTCGACCTCGCTAAAGCCTTTTTGTGTCACAGCGACAGTCGTTTTATCAGTCGTCAATTGAGTCAAGTCACGGTCCCCAGTGACAACGACGACACGATACCCCTCTGCTTGTCCTTGGCGGGATAAAGTCCCGATAATATCATCAGCTTCGTAATCAGCCAATTCATAATCTTTGATTCCATATGCTGCCAACATTTTCTTCAAATACGGAAATTGTTCACTGAGTTCTCCAGGTGTTTTAGCTCGACCTGCTTTATAATCAGAATATTTTTTTGTTCTGAAAGTTGTTTTGCCAGCATCGAAAGCCACCAAAACGTTAGTAGGAGAATACTTTTTCAAAATATTATCAAGGATCTTTTTAAAAACATAAATAGCATTAGTATGCAGACCATCGTGGTTTGTAAAGCTGCCGACATTTTGTAAAGCAAAAAAAGCACGAAAAGCCACGCTATTACCATCAACTAATAAAAGTGTATCTTCTTGTTTGGTCATTATTATTCTCCTCTAATTTAATATTACTGATACTATTCTACCAAAAATCACTGCTGATTTCGAAGCAGACTCTCTATTGTTTGGCACAATTTCTTGAATTAAAAACTTCAAAAAAAGATACCCGCAAATTTGCTAGGTATCTTTTAGTTTGACTTTTCTAATAATTAGTCTCGACTGCTGCCACCAGAAAAAATAGTTAATAGTTGGATAAAGATATTGATAAAATCAAGGTACAACTGTAAAGCACCTGAAACGGCCAACGAAGTTGTGTTCACTTGATCACCAAACTGTAAATACATATTTTTAAAGTTTTGAGAATCCCAGGCAGTTAGGATCGTAAAAATAATAACGCCGACAAATGAAAAGATATAACTGATCATTGGACTTTGCAAGAAAATATTAATAAAAGTAACCAAGATCAAAGCAATCAAAGCTGCCAAAGCCTGTTTACCAAAACCAGAAAGATCTTTCTTAGTTGTTGCTCCAAAAATAGCCAAAACAACAAACTCAGTCGCTGCAGCAACAAAAGCCATTGCCACATGCGAAATATCATAAACCATCAAAATGGTACTTAAAAACAAGCCCTCGATTCCAGCAAATGCAAATAGCATAACAATGCTAGAAACTGCCGAACGTCCCGGCTTAAACGAAACTCCAAAAACCATAACTAACTGAATTGCAAATAGTGCAAAAAAAGCAAAGCGGTGAGTTCCAAAAAAGTTCAAAACGCTCATCTGAAAAGTAGTCGCACAGAGATATGCAATCAATGCTGAAAAAGCGACTGCCCCTGCCATAAAGCCATACATTTTAGTGAAGAAACGGTTTAAGCCGCCTTCTCCAGCTGCATAAGTTTGATTAGAATTATTCATTTGATCGTCCTCTCTTAATTTTTTATCGATTATGATCCTTTAATGATCTTCAACGGAATTATCATACCATATGAATAAATCACAAGCAATTTTGATGTTCCAAAAAAGGTCGTCCTTTCAGACGACCTTAATGCTGCTTATGTTTAAATACAATTTCAATAATAAGGATCAACCGCGCGAGATCTAGTTTTTACGTAGCTTAACTTCACTTAGCAGTCGCTCATAAGCAATTTCATACTTTTGAATGTCCCCAGCGCCCATAAATACCACAACTCCATCATGGTAATCTAACAGCGGCGACATGTTTTCAACACTCAGTATTTCTCCGCCTTTTGTGATTTTTTCACCTAGATCAGCCGCTGAAACACTACCATTCGTCTCACGGATCGAACTGAAAATTTCAGTCAAGTAAACCTTATCTGCCAAATTTAACGTTTCAGCAGACTCATCCATCAACGCAATTGTGCGACTGAAAGTATGCGGTTGAAAAACAGCGATGATCTGTTTATTGGGATATTGTTGCCGCGCAGCATCGATCGTAGCTTTGATTTCATGAGGATGATGAGCATAATCATCAATAATTATCATATCCTCGACCTTTTTTTCAGTAAAGCGGCGCTTGACACCTGCAAAGGTCAATAAATGTTCCTGAACATCACGTTGATCAATTGCTTCAATGTAAGCAACAGCGATCACTGCTAAACTGTTTAAAATATTGTGCTCGCCAAACATATGGATCTCGTATGTGCCTAAAAACTCTCCTCTGAAATAAACATCGAAGGTAGAACCGCTAGTTGAACGTTTAATGTTTTTAGCTTGAAAATCATTATCATCTTCGACCCCGTAATAATAAACAGGGAGATCAGATTTTAACTTACGCAGATTTTTGTCTCCACCCCAAGCAAATATCGCTTTATTTGTTTGGTCTGCCAAAGTTTGAAAAGCAGCGCAAACATCATCGATACCAGTAAAGTAGTCTGGATGATCAAAATCAATATTGGTCATAACCGTATAATCCGGGTGATAGGCAGCAAAATGACGCCGATACTCATCAGCCTCAAAGACAAAAAAGCGCGCATCGGGTGTTCCTTTGCCTGTCCCGTCCCCAACTAAGTAACTAGTCGGAGCTACACTACTTAAAACATGTGACAAAAGTCCTGTAGTGCTTGTTTTGCCATGGGCACCTGCAACAGCGATCCCAGTTGTTTCTGTCACTAGCATTTCGACAACTTCTGGATAAGTTAGAACTTCAAGCCCAATTTTTTTAGCTTCCGCGATCTCAACCTGGTCATCATCGAAAGCATTCCCAGCCACGATAGTCATGCCAGGTTTAATATTCTTGCTGTCAAAAGGAAGGATATCGATCCCTTCTTGTTCTAATCCCCGTTGGGTAAACGTATATTTATCAATATCTGAGCCAATAACTTGGTATCCCTTGTCATGTAAGATCAATGCGAGGGCACTCATACCCGTTCCTTTAATACCAACGAAAAAATAGGTAGTATCCATATTCATTACAAATATCCTCTTTTCTATTTTCCACTTCTATCAGTCTATCATATCCGCGAGGAAATGTATCTAAATTCTAAAACTTAAAAAAATTAACTTTCTCTTAATTTAACCAGGCCCTCAGGCGTTAAGAAAACATCACGAGGCTTGGATCCCTTGGCTTCAGAAATATATCTCTTGGCTTCAAGTTCCTCTACAATACTTGCAGCACGATTATAGCCTATGGAAAAGACCCGCTGTAATTTGGAAGTTGAAACTGCCTCCTCGTTAACAATATAATCCAACACTTGAGGCATTAACTCATCCTCATTTTCTGATTGGATCGCCTCTTCTTTGAGACCGTCAGGATCAAAGGCAAAGTTCGGCTGACCTTGCTTTCTGACAAAGTCAGTGATCCGATCAACTTCTTCGTCAATAAACGTTCCTTGCAAGCGGATCGGCTGACCAGCACCATTACCTAAGTAAAGCATATCGCCTTTGCCAAGTAAGCGCTCGGCTCCGGCAGAATCCAAGATCGTCCGCGAGTCTACCTGACTAGCGACCATGAAGGCCACTCGAGTCGGAATATTATTTTTAATGGTCCCAGTAACAACATCAACACTTGGACGCTGAGTTGCGATCAACAAGTGGATCCCAGCAGCACGAGCCTTAGCAGTGACCCGTGCGATGTAATCTTGGACTTCTGAAGCTGCGACCATCATAAGATCCGCCAACTCGTCGATCACGATCACAATATATGGCATCTTCAAACCATAATCACCTGCAGCCATGGCCTTCTCATTGAAACTATCGATATTCCGTGCTCCACTAGCCGCTAAACGTTCATAACGCTCGTCCATTTCTTTAACTACCCATTTTAATGCAGCAGCAGCCGATTTTGGATCTGATACGACTGGTGCCAGCAAATGAGGGATGTTTTGATACGGTGCCATTTCAACAGCTTTCGGATCGATCAAAAGTAACTTCACTTCGGACGGCTTAGCCTTATACAGCAAAGAAACTAATAAACTATTAATAAAGACAGATTTACCTGAACCTGTTGCACCTGCTATCAAACCATGAGGCATCTTCTTCAAGTTAGTGACTTGCGGTTTGCCGAATAAATCGACCCCTAAAGCGACTGTTAAAGGAGACCGCGCCGTCTGAAAGGCTTGTGACTGCAAGACTTCACGCAACATGACCGGTCGTGACTTCTTATTCGGGATCTCGATCCCAATGCTGCTTTTACCTGGGATCGGAGCCTCGATCCGAATGTCTTTAGCAGCCAAAGCCAACTTAAGATCATCAGTTAAATTGGTGACTTTATTGACCTTAACTCCTCTACCCAAAGTAATTTCAAATTGGGTAACAGTTGGACCAATCGTCCAGTCTTTAACTGTACCGTCGACATGGAAAGCTTGCAATGTTTCATTTAAGACATCCGCTTCTTGCAAGACCCATTCATCCATTTGCGGATCATCTTCGATAACTGGCTCAGGTAATAATGCAGTGTCTGGAAATTGATAGTTAATGTCTTTTTCCGACTCATCTTTTTGTCCAGTCTGTCCCTTTTCACGCTCTTTAAACAAGGAGAGGTCACGTTGCTCATTTTGTTCTAAATTTAAAATATCGGCAAAGGAGCGGCTTAAAGCCCGCTCTTTTGGTTGGGCTTTGTTTACTGTTTTTTGTGTTTCTTTACTTTCTTGCACACTGTCAGAGTCATCATTTATCGTTACAAGATCTGTATTATTTTCTTCAGCCAAACCAATTTCCTGAGCTTCCGTTCTGCCAGCAGGATTTTGCGACTCTTGTAGGTCATCATCCATGCTGTTGTTAGTCGCCACTGGTGAAACATCAGCACTTAAAGCTTGCGGTCGTACCGTCACCTCAGCATGTTCGACCAACTGTGAACCAGCAGCTGAATTTAAGTTATTTTTTTGCTCTTCGGACTCATCCGCTGCATCTTCATTAGGATATAGACCAGTATCAGTTGCTTGATCTTTGCTTGCACGATCGTTATCTGTATGCTTTGCAGTAGGCAAAAATGTTTCTGTTTGCAGAACCTTATTTATTTCTTCGCGCTCTTTATTTTCTTCATCGTCGCTGGCAGTTTTGGAAACTTGGTGCTCATTTGGAAGATCAATTTTAGCTACATTCCTACCAACAGCTTTTTGTTGCGGCTCTGGGAGTGTCAAATCAATTTCTTCAAGCTCATTGTCATGCTCCAGGCCGAGCAAATAAAAAGTATCCGCTGGTTTTTGCAGTTCCTGGCACAACCGCTGATATGCAATTTTTTCTTTTGGCCTAGGCGAACGCGCTTTGTTCAACAAAGAAGGAGGAACATAAGACGGACGAAATGGACGTGAATTTAGTTTGACCCTTTTACTTATCGGATCACCGCTAACTGAGCTGTTAACACGTGCAGGCTTATGAACACCCTTTAGTGCATCTTTATTTACTTTTCTTGGTGAGACCCATTTGCTTTTTTTATAACTGTGAAGCCGATAAAAAGCTGGACCATCATAATGTTTCATAAGACTATCATCCAATCAATAAAAAAATCGGGTAGTTCGACAACTAAAACACATTGCTTTCTACCCGGCTAGTACAAACATCTATTTTGCTGAGAATAAACCTGCAGCTTGCTTAAAATCAAAAGCTTGACCGATCTCATATTCAGCAGCAGGCAACTCAAGGATCCCCCGCTTCTTAGGAGCATTCGGCAATCCTAACTCACGTGCAGAACACACCATGCCAAAACTGTCTTTACCCCTTAATTTACCGGGCCAAATAATCGCCCCACTTGGCATCATTGCCCCAACTCTAGCAACAACAACTGTTTGCTTTTCAGCAATATTCGGTGCACCGCAAACGATCTGCAGATGTTCTCCATCGTTGACCAAAACTTTCAATATATGCAAATGGTCAGAATCTGGGTGAGAGACCATTTCCTCAACGTAACCCACAACAAAACGCGGTTTATCATCTACAGCCAATTCAGGTGCAAAACCCGCTTCATTCAGCAGATCGTTCAAGTCATTAACCTGTTTTTGCGTTAATTTTACTTGACCAGAAACACCATTCAAGTCAGAAACACATTTTGACGCTTGAAAGAAGTTATAGCCCAAAGTTTCACCAGTTTTTTCGTCATAGATCCGAACAACGTTATCTTTTTTTTCAGACACTTGCGCAATGCTATCCTGATGTAAAACAACCATCAAGACATCACCCGTTTGTGCAAAATTATAGTTTGCGATCAACATACTCTAAATCCTATCTCCCTTATTTCTATAAATTAATTTACAGCCGTTAAAAAGTCTTCAACCTCTTTTTTGGTTTTGCGGTCTTTATTGACAAAGCGGTCTGCTTCTTGGCCATTTTCATAAACAATAAAACTTGGGATCCCCATGACCATCATTTCTTGGCACAGGTCAATATTTTCGTCACGATCGACCTGAATAAAAGTATAGTCTGAAAATTCTTGTTCGATCTCTGGCATTGCCGGTTTAATAAAACGGCAGTCAGGACACCAGTCAGCAGTAAAGAACAAAACATAATTTCCTTTTGCCAGCTTATCTTCTAATTCTTTTAAGTTCATTTTAGGTAACATTTCCATGGTAAATTCCTCCTAAATTGTCCTGACAGTTCTGTTGCTGCCCGCCAGGCCTCTAATTGAGTACTATAATTAAGTTTATTTTTTAGTTGGGATAATTGCTTTTGTTTCACAAATTGAGCACAACAAACTAATTATAATATATTTGATCTAAATTTCATATTCTAATGTTCATAGTCAAGGATCTTTTCTCTCTTAGCTGATCAGTCTGTAAAATGAGCTGCTAATTTATAGATCGGTTGTCCTTTTTGACTAAACTTTTCCTCATATTCAGTCATCACATTGTCAGCTGCTTCTTCTGACGCGTGCAGGTCCAGCCACACTTGATCGAAAACCATGCCGTAGTTATTCATTGATGTCAGTGAGTATTCAAACAAACCACGATTGTCAGTTTTAAATTCCAACTGACCATCTTTTTGCATGACTTGCTGATACTGTTTCAAAAAAGTCCGATAAGTTAACCGTCTTTTAGTATGTCTTTTTTTAGGCCAAGGATCCGAAAAATTCAAAAAAATCCCTGCTACTTCATTTGATGCGAACATCTCAGTCAAGTCATTGCCGTCGCCGCAAACTAATTGCAAATTTGGTAATTGAACTTCAAGCTGTTTTTTTAAAGCAATGCCGGTTGCTGTTGTCTGTACTTCGATCCCAATGTAGTTATGCTCTGGGTCACGTCTAGCCATTTCAACGATAAAACGACCCTTCCCCATTCCGATCTCGATCAACAAAGGCTGTTTTTGCGAAAACCTCTCAGACCATTTTCCACGCCACTTTTCAGGCTCAGTCACGACATATTGTGGGTTGGCTTCAATCAATGGCAATGCCCAGGGTTTGTTTTTTAATCTCATTTCTTCCTCCAAATTAAAGTTAAAACTGTTTTTTACTTAGAATAATTTCAAATTTTTAAATTACTTGAGAAGTATTTATTCACCTGGATTATTCATAATTTTACCTTGAGGT
>NZ_AZFI01000061.1 GCF_001435755.1 Ligilactobacillus acidipiscis DSM 15836
CCATCAACACTATTTGACAAAGTCCCGGATTAATTTTACAATCTGCCTAATTAGTTTTAATATTTTTAAGTTGATATTATAACTTAATGAATTATCTAATAAGAATTGGTTGATATATAGCTGATACGAATAAATGACGATGTTCGGTAAAGAATATTGCTATTATATAGAAGTGAAAAAAGAACTGTAAAAACTTGACCATTTTTGTTGACATCAATTGTTACAACTTTATGACAAGACTTGAATTCAAGTTGTTGGGTATATACCATATATGTTATAGTGTGATAGATAATGCATATTTTTATGATTTTTTTATGAAGATTGCGGTAATGGTGGAGGTACGCATGAGACATAAAGCAGGACGAATCGTGGCAGTCTTACTGGTTTTGTTGATAATCGTCGGTGGTGGGGCTGTGGCAGCAATTTATCAAAAAAACAGTCTAGCTCACGTTTATTTTCACAAGTTGACTGATAAGACGGAGAAAACAACGCCAGTGGCAACAACGGATAAGACTGCAAGTTCTACCATTGATGAAGCTAAGTTGAAGGCACAGCTGAAACGGCTCCAGTTTGTCGGTAATGTGGCGGTGATTCAGGATGGCAAGTTGGTCTATCAACAGCCATACGGACAAGATCCACAAAAGAATACCAAGACGGCGACGACGGAGTACCAAATCGGAGCGCTACAAAATACGCTGACTGCGGCGGCCGTGATGCAGTTAGTCAAAGATGGCAAGCTGGATCTGACCACACCGGTAAGCAAATATTATCTATTAGATAATGCCGATGCTAGTGTCACGGTAGGCAGCCTTTTGGAAATGACTTCTGGCTTGAGGTTGGATGTTTTACCGGCTAGCGAGTTAAACAAAGACGTGATCGCATGGAATTTAGCGAATACCACTGTGACCACAACAGGTCANCGTTACTTTCTGGCATTATCGCGCAAGCCTCTGGCGTATCCTACCAGAAATTCATTAAGGACACGCTTTTGCAACCAGCTGGGGTCAAACATACAGGCTTTGTCACCAGCGCCGCGGTACAATCTAAGTTAGCCCCATCATTCACTTATGATAAGGCTAGTGACAGTGCTTCAGCGGTCACGCAAGACACACTTTTCCAAACGATGAATGATCAGTTAGGCTCAAAACAGCTCTATACCACAGCTAGCGATATGGCACAGTTGACTCATTACATCACCAGTAGTAGTTTTGTCGGTGAAAAGTACATGCATCAAGGGGCCATCGCCAAAGCGGGGACTGCCTATACTGGACGGTTGACTATTGATGGCAGCCGGTTAGTCAGTCGAGCTGACTTTGCTGGTTACCACAATGCGCTAGCCTTTACCGAGGATGGTAAAACTGGTGTCGTATTGCTAAGTAACTATCAAAAAGATGGCAGCTTAAGTGATACGGCGAAAGCCATTTTGAAACTGGTGCAAAAAAACGACTAATTAATCGCACAAAAGGCACTATTTACGAACGGTTGTCCGGAAATAACGCGACACAGTATGTTACATGGTAATTAATATTCGTTTTGTTACGTGTTTGTCATGAAACTGTTATGTAAACAAACTATAATGACAGTGAATTAAACAATAAGTTTAATCAATGATAGTGCTTATTAGAAAATATAAAACAAAAAGAAACTTGTTCGGTAGGTAGCCGAAACAAATCAAAAATTCAAATTTATGCTCTGCATAAATTATCCCGTCATCTATGTATGATCTGGTCATATTTCTTGTGGGACTTTTTAGCCACAGGGATGGTCACCAACTGTAACATCTAAAATTTATTAGTAGATTTAACTAATGGATTTACCTTAAGAGTGTGTAAATAGGAGGAGCTTTTTAAATGAACGAAACGAGCCATTCAGAGGCAACCCTGAGTATTGAAGATATTCTGTTGACGTTGCGCAAACATTTAAAGATCATTATCGGATCAACGATTATCGTAACGTTATTGGCGTTCGTCGTAACGTTCTTCGTGATGACCCCCAAGTATCAATCAACAACCCAATTATTGGTTAACCGGAAACTAGACGACAATCAACAAACAGCTGTTTTACAGCAAACCCAGGCTGATGTCCAAATGATTAATACTTATAAGGATATCATCACTAGTCCAACGATCTTGAAGGATGTCGCTAAGGATGTGGGTAATGGGCAAACGGTTAGTAAATTAACTGATGAAATTTCGATCAGTAGTCAACAGAATTCACAGGTGTTCTCAGTCGACGTTAAAACGACCGATCCCCAAGAAGCGGCTAAAATCGCTAACGTTACGGCACGGACTTTCCGTGACAAGATCAAGTCGATCATGAGTGTTAATAACGTTTCAGTTGTTTCTAAAGCAACAGTCAATGAATCACCGGTTTCACCGCGGTTGCCGTTGAATATTGCCATCGGTTTCGTGCTTGGTTTATTAGCCGGAATTGGCTTGGCTTTCTTGAATGAAGCCTTGGATAAGACGGTCAAAGACGAAGCCTTCTTGGCTGAAGCTGGCTTGACCAGCTTAGGGATCGTTTCAGAAATTCCCGCTGAAGACATTAAGAAGCGGGCCTTTGCTGGACAACAACACGGTCAACACAAACACCACACACGAGTTGCGGAGGCTACACCGGCCGATTTACCACAGCGCGGTGCAGAATTACGACGGAGGGTGAAATAAGATGGCTTTATTTAAAAAGAAAAAGCAACTGGACTCAAACAGTATGAAGCATGGTGTCGGTTTGATCACCGTCACGAAGCCAACTTCATCCATTGCAGAACAATTTCGGACGATTCGGACTAATATTCAGTTCTCTTCTGCAGATCGGCAACTAAAAACCTTAGTTTTCACCTCTGCTGATCCTTCTGAAGGTAAATCAACGATCACTTCTAACGTGGCCGTAACTTGGGCTGATCAAGGGAATAAAGTCTTGCTGATCGATGCTGATTTGCGCCGGCCAACCGTGGCCCGTTCTTTCGGCGTGTCCAATAGCCATGGTTTGACCACGATTTTGACAGCGAAGCAAGCTAACTTAGGCGAAAGCATCCATGAAACCGAAGTGCCAAATCTATACGTGTTGCCCAGTGGACCGGTACCGCCGAACCCATCAGAGTTACTGAATTCTTCGAAAACGGATCAATTACTGAAAGTCTTAAAAGAACAATTCGATATTATTATTCTGGACGTACCACCAGTTAATACGGTCACCGATGCACAAATTCTAGCAAGTAAGGTTGACGGCGTGATCTTGGTGGTTCCCCAAGGTATCGCTCTTAAAGGGGCTGTTTTACGGGCGCGCGACTTACTCAAAAAGGTGAACGCTAACCTGATCGGTGCCGTACTTAACCGCGTGACAGATGCAGCTTCTGGTGGTTACTACGGTGGGTATTATGGTGGCTACTATGGTGGCTATTACGGAACGGACGATAAGAAATGATCGATCTACATTGTCATATCTTACCGGGATGTGATGATGGGGCGCCTACCATGGCTGATGCCTTAGCAATGGCCCGAGTGGCTGTAGATAATGGTATTAGTCATATTTTGGTGACGCCACACCACATGGACGGCAAATATACCAATCATAAGGCTGATGTGATTCAGCGGACTGCAGAATTTCAAGCAGCGCTGGATGAAGCTAAAATCGATTTAGTTGTCTTCCCAGGTCAAGAAGCGCATATCAATGGTGACTTAATGCAAGCCATTAAAAATGATGACGTGTTGTTCGCTGATGAAACTAATCGCTACTTGATGTTGGAACTGCCCCACGGTGAAGTACCGGAATACACGAGTCAAATGATTTTTGAACTACAAGCGGCCGGAATTACACCAGTAATTGTTCATCCAGAGCGGAATCACGGTATTCAAAAGAAGCACGAGTTGCTCTATGATTTCGTGGCTAGTGGCTGCTTGACGCAAATTACCGCTAGTAGCTACTTAGGCGTTTTTGGTTCCGAGGTCGAAGACTTTACGCAACGGATCATTGATGCCGGCTTAGGCTTTGTTTTCGCCTCTGACGCGCATAACCTGAGAGGCAGAAATTTCCGGATGCAGAAGGCGTTCGCTAAGCTGGAGCAGCATAATGGGGCGGAGATGGTCACTTGGATGCAAGATAACGCAAAAAAGATCATTAATGGCGATGACCTAGAGCCAAGTGAGTACCACCATATTAAAGAGAAAAAGAAGTTTTGGTTGTTTAGATAATAGTTGAATTTGGAGGACAGATAATTGAGTAAAGTTTTAGTGACCGGTGGTGCCGGATTTATTGGGTCAAATTTAGTTGATCAGTTAATACAGGATGGCGATGAGGTCATTATCGTCGATGACTTATCGATGGGCTTAGCCAGTAATATACCTAGCTCACCTAAAGTAACTTTTTATGAACATAGTATTACTGATCATGTCTTTATGAAAGACTTATTACTCAAAGAACAGTTTGACTATATCTATCTATTGGCAGCCATTGCCAGTGTTGCTGACTCAGTTGCGCGACCATATGAAACACATCAGATCAACCAAGAAGCGAATATTTTTATCTTAGAGACTATTCGGCAACATAAGTTACCTATTAAAAAGGTGTTGTTTACTTCATCGGCGGCAGTTTATGGAAATAATCCTGAATTACCTAAACGTGAGGACTCAACAATTGATCCGTTGACACCATATGCAATTGATAAATTTGCAACTGAACGGTTTGTAATTGATTATGGAAAACTATATAATATTCCAACAGTGGCGGTACGGTTCTTCAATGTTTACGGACCACGGCAGAATCCTAAATCACCGTATTCAGGGGTATTATCATTAATTACGCAAGCAGCTAAACATCAATCCGCATTTACAATTTTCGGTGATGGTGAACAAACGCGTGATTTTGTCTTTATTAAAGACGTAATCCAAGCATTATGCCTATTGACGAAGGGTAGCAACATCGTACATCAAGTTTTTAATGTTGGTGCCGGTAAACATACTAGCCTTAATCAAGTAATTCAGGTGTATGAACAAATTATTAATTGGGAGCTACAAATTATTCATAAAGCAGAACGGGTAGGGGATATCAAACATTCATATGCAGATATTACACAATTAAGAAGTTTAGGCTATCAGCCGCATTATGATATTACGACTGGGTTAAAGTTATATTGGGAATCGTTAACGGATTAGGGGGAACCTTATCATGGAAAACCAAATCAGTCATACACAAACAGTAGATGAACATGATTTTGTAGCTAAATTGGATCGACCGTTTCATCACATCTATTTACCATTTAAGCGTTTATTCGATCTAATCTTCGCAACGCTATTGATGATTCCAGCTTCAATTATTATTCTGATTTTTATGATTTTAGTTAAGTTAGAAACACCGGGCAAGTGCTTCTATAGCCAAGAGCGTGTTGGGCTAATGGGCCAATCGTTTAAAGTAACTAAATTACGATCAATGTATAGTGACGCGGAGAAGAAATCTGGTGCAATGTGGGCAAATAAAGAAGACCCACGCGTAACACGGGTCGGTCATTTTATGCGTAAAACTCGAGTGGATGAATTACCACAATTGTGGTCAGTAATTAAAGGGGACATGAGTTTGATTGGTCCACGTCCGGAACGACCAATGTTCACGCAACAGTTTAGCGAAGATATTGATGGTTTTGAACAACGTTTGTTGGTTAAACCAGGTTTGAGCGGTTACGCTCAAGTCCATGGTGGTTACGACGATACACCAGCACAAAAGCTTGCTAATGATATGTACTACATAAAGCATTTTGGGATATTGACTGATGTTGGGATTTTCTTTGAAACGATTCGTGTTGTAGTGACCGGGGATGGAGCTAGGTAATGAATGAGCCTTTAGTTTCTATCATAATGCCAGCACATAATTCGGAGAGGTATATAAAGACTGCTATTGAATCGGTTCAACAACAAATCTATAGTAATTGGGAGCTTATTATCGTTGACGATTGTTCTAGCGATGCTACGCACAAAATCATTTCAAGGTTTATTGATGCGCGAATAAAATTGATAACTTTGTCGGAAAATTTAGGAACATCTTATGCCGCGCGTTTTATAATCAAGTTAGCCAAATACTTTTAGCTAATTGATAAAATAAAAAACACCAAGACAAATCTCTGTTATCATTGATGTTCCTACACAAACAATGAAAGAGGTCATTGTCTTGATGCAAGAACAGAATACCACAGTCAGAAAAAAAGGTCAGCACCTAACTTCGTTTGAACGAGGCAGAATTGCTACGCTGCACAGCCAAGGCTATTCCAATCGTGCAATTGCCAGAGCGCTTAATGTTTGTCATCAAACAATCAATAATGAATTGTGAATGGTGGGTATGATTTGAAACCAAATGAAAAGTGTGAGTTAGACAATTATTATATTGAACACTATTCATTAGGGTTCGATTTTAAGATCGCTTTTGAAACAATTCGTATTATTTTTACTGGCGATGGTGCTAGATAATAAGGAGTCTTAAGTTGAAATTAGTAGTTTTAACAAAACAATTCGGTAATTATACTGGTGCAACCATATCTACGATTGAATTGTTAAAAAGGATAAGTTCAAATTTTGATAGCGTCCTTGTTTTAACCTTAAAAACAGATGGGACAATTATTGATAATGTTAATGTAACAGTGCTTAACGGTTATTTGAAATTAATTAAATCTTTAAAAAAACAGAAAAATGTAATAGGATACTCAGACGATCACCTTGGTTTTCTTTTTTCATTAGCGAATATCAATTATGTGCACACATACCATGGCAATTGGCCTGATGCAAGGAAATTAAGCTTTGATATGTTTATTAAGTCTTTTTATTTTATGCCATTGTATAAGATTACAATACGAGAAGCTTGGAAAGTGATAAGTGTCTCACAGTATATGCAGCAACATTTTGTAAATCTTATAAATAAAAATAATAAAGTTATTTATAATGGTGTCAAACAAAAAGAGATATTTGAAAAAAAATCAGATCAAAATATGAATAATTACTTCATAATGGTAGGTAATATAGATAAGAGAAAATATAGTAGGGCTCTAAAGCTATTTGATGAATTGGAAAAGCAGGGCTATAAGGGAACTATTGATATTTATGGTGCAGAACTTGACCAACTGCTAGTTAAGAAACTGGATGAGTACAAATTTGTTAATGTAAAAGGAATAGAAAATTCTATTAACTATGGTAAATATAATGGATTGATTTGTACGTCAGCCAGCGAAAATTTACCAGTTTCAATTATCGAAGCAATTATTAATCGTATTCCGGTTATTTCATCTAATGTTGGGGGTATTCCAGAGGTCGTTAATTATGAAAGTGGTATTTTATTAGACGTTAATGACGTAAACTCCTTTGCTACAACAATAATTAATTATGAAGAGAAGAAAATCTCTAGACAATTTGCTGATAAAGTTAAAGCTACATTTAATTGGGATCAGTCTTCTGATTTATATATGCAAGTTTTTAAAAAGATTGGAAAAAACAAATGAGAATAATTATAGCAGGCCCCATGCCTGATGAAAGAAAAAGTGGTGGAGTTGCAGTATTTGATAAAAATTTGGCTTTACAATTAGCCAACGATAAGAATAATGAAGTATTAATTGCAATTAACAAGCCAAAACTTATTAATAAAAAGGATGAATATCCGCAAAATGTTTCATTTACAAAGGTACAAAATGTTTTGCGACTAAAAAGTTTTAATGCCGATGTAATAATTAGTTGTCTATGGTACTCTTTATTTTTTTGTCAAGGATTTGAGAGAACAACAAAGATTCATACACTTCATGCATTTCCGGATTTTGTTTCTTATAAAATTTGGAAATTTAATGTAATGCATTTAATTGATAGAATATTAAGGCGAAAATTTGACTATATCGTCGCTAATTCTAAATTTACGAAGTATTTGTATGAATTTTTCTTCAATATTGATATTGATGGACTTTATACTATCGGTTTGGATGCTAATGCAATATCATTCCTAAAAGTAATGAATGATAAACCAAATAAAAGAAAACAAGAAATTCTATATGTGGGTCGTCTTGTAAAGGCTAAACACGTAGATAAAGCTTTAGAAGCTGCCACACTTTTATCTTTAAACGAATATACTCACTTTAATGTTTGGGGATACGGAAATGAAGAGACTAACTTAAGAAAAAAATATAGTGATAATCAGAAATTCATTTTTCATGGTGCTATAAATCATGCTGATGTTTATAAAGAATACCAGAAAAATAAAGTTTTTATCTCTCTTAACCCAGCGGAACCATTTGGAATTACTTATGAAGAAGCAATTGCTAATGGTTTATATGTAGTAGCTTCAGACACGGGTGGTGGTGTTGACTTTCTTAAACATTATCCAGATAGATGTTCTTTAGTGGACGTTAATGATGTTGACTCTATCACTAAAGGATTAAAGTTAGGATTAGAGTCAAATTTAAGACCGTTAACAGATCAAGAGTTAGATGAACTAAGTTATTCCAACACAGCAGACCAAATATTTAGGGTGACAAAGAAATGATATTGAGTGTAATTATACCGACCTATAACTCTCAAGATACTATTATTCGTGCTATTAATTCATGTGTAGCATATATAGACGACATAGAAATAGTGATTGTTGATGATGGATCTAAAGATTTAACTACAAAACTTATAGAAAACAAATATAGTCATTTTATAGAAAATGGTAAAATTCAATTAATTAATGCAAATCATGGCGGAGCAGGGAATGCACGTAACCTTGGAATAGAAAATTCAAAGGGAGAATGGATAATTTTTTTAGATTCAGATGATGAGTTTTTAAGTTTAAGGACAGTTTTAATTGATCTAAATGCATTTCGCCAATATTCATTTGATGTTCTTAATTATTCAATAAATTATAAGAAGAAATATGGGCAACGTTCTTATTCTATTATTAATGGTAAGGCACTAACATGGGATAATTTAGGCTTGAATAATGAATCATTAAAATTATGGGATTCGGGACCTGCATATAAGGCCTTCAGAAGAGAATTTTTGATACAGCATAATATTAGATTTCCGCTAAATATCAAAGTTGGAGAAGATTTAGTTTTTAATCAAAAATGTCTTCAAGAGGATCCTGATATAATTGTTAAGTATGGTGATATTTATAGAGTAATTGAGAATAAAAATTCTATTACCCATAAAATAATTAATCAGAATATTCTCGAAGATGGAGTTAAATTAGTGCAAGCTGTTGAAAAGTTGAACATTAAAAATGAACTAATGAATGAATTTATAGCTAAGAATTTCATTTCTATATTAGTTAGATTTCTTAAAAGCGTTAATTCTATAGATGATATAATTTTCTCGCTAAAACAGTATAAAAAGAATTTTAAAGTAGAAAAGGCATTTCTAACATTTTATGGTTTAAAACAGAATTTAAATGTACCAATTATTTTGGTTAGTTGGATAATTTGGAAGCAACCACATATGGCGAGAGTATTATTCCCCCCAATGAAAAAAGTAAAGTATTTAATTATAACTATTAGAGGTAAAAAATATGAATAATGGATTGCAAAGGAATAGTAATTATTACTATGTGGTTGTGGTGGTACTGGCTAGCCTATCAGTATTGAATACATATAGTAACTCTCATGGATTGTATTTTGGTAAGATAACTCTCATAATTGGTGTTTTATTTTTCCTTCTTGCAATAATTAACTTATTTTTAAAAGGCATCAATTCAAAGGATATAATTTTTCTGGGAGTCATTCTCTCTGTTTGGACCATAACTAAGTTTAATAAATTCTTTTCTGTTCCAATTTTAGTGGCTTTAGCTTTTATTAATTATACTCCTTGGCAAGTTATTAAGGGCTATTATTTGGCAAACATGATTTGTTTAGTTATTACTTCTATCTTATCGTTACTAGGCCTATCGCCTATAATAAATGTGGTCGACGGAGTAATATCATTCGGATTTGCTAATGAAAATACTTTAGGATTATTTACATTATTAATTTCGTTGTTTTATACTTTGGAAATTTTTGTTTTGAAAAGGGAAACTAGATATTTTTATTGGAAGATAATTTTTATAGTTTTTTTTGTTCTATTAAATAATTTTGTAACTGGAGATAGAACTGTAATACTAGTATTTTTAGTGTTTATCTTTTTTATTGGAATATTCAAATTAAAAAACAAATTTCTTATCTTTATACTAAAATTTTTTGGTACTGCATGCCCAATATTTCTAACATACATTTCATACCTTTTTTCAAAGAATTATGATAGTAGTAATTTTTATTATTCACTAAATAATCTTTTGTCCAATCGTATGTATATGTGGAACTGGTACTACCATAAGATTCCAATTTCTTGGTATCCCAGTTATTTAAAAATAGATCAATTTGACTTTTGGGGTACTATTGATGGAAGTTACGCCTATTTGATATTTCAATCGGGCTTAGTTACTACCTTAATTGTTTGTTTATTATTAGTTTATTGCAATATTTTACTTTTAAAGAATAATAAAAATTATATTTTTTGTTTATTAATTGCACTAGAAATTGGTGCATTTTCTGAGGATATATTACAATTTCCAGCAATTGTGCTAGTAATGACTTTTGCTGTTTTAACTCTTTATCCAAAATGGATTAAAGATAGTAAAAATGAAAAAATTTTTTAAGTTGAAAATACTAACTTGAGAGTATAAAATAGTTTGTGTAAAT
>NZ_AZFI01000062.1 GCF_001435755.1 Ligilactobacillus acidipiscis DSM 15836
ATAAAAAAGCCCTAAGCACTGACACACCAACACTTAGAGCATATATATTAAGCTTATCCTACAGACCCTTCCATCTGGTAATTGATCAAACGGTTTAATTCGACCGCATACTCCATTGGAAGTTCTTTAGTAAATGGCTCGACAAATCCCATAATAATCATTTCAGTTGCTTTTTCTTCAGAAATTCCACGACTCATCAAATAATATAGCTGTTCTTCTGAAATTTTAGAAACCTTAGCTTCGTGTTCCATCGACACATTACCGTTCAAAATTTCATTGAATGGTATCGTATCACTGGTCGACTTTTCATCCATAATGATCGTATCACATTCGACATGGGCAAATGAGCCATCGCTGTGCCGGTCAAACCTAACTTGTCCCCGATAGTCTACACTTCCTCCGTCTTTACATAGCGACTTGGAAACAATTGATGACGAGGTGTTCTTAGCATGATGGATCATCCGTGCGCCTGTATCAGAACGAATGTCTTGACCTGCAAAAGCAATCGATAGCATCGTTCCTCGAGCTCCTTGACCATCCAAATAAACACTTGGATATTTCATTGTTACTTTAGAGCCTAGGTTACCATCGACCCATTCCATTGTCGAATTTTCCAGAGCCTGTGCACGTTTGGTCTCTAAACTATAAACATTATCTGACCAGTTTTGGATCGTCGTGTAGCGACAATAAGCATTTGGCAATACATTGACCTCAACCACCGCAGCGTGCAAACTATCTTGTGAATAATTAGGTGCCGTACAGCCTTCAACATAATTAACACTAGCACCTTCATCAACGATGATCAGTGTTCGCTCAAACTGGCCTGAATTTCCAGCATTGATCCGGAAATAACTTTGGATCGGGGTCGAGACCTTAACCCCCTTAGGCACATAAATAAATGTTCCACCGGACCAGACAGCTGAATTTAAGGCTGCCATCTTGTTATCAGTTGGCAACACTAACTTGCCAAAATATTTTTTGACTAATTCTGGATACTGCTGTACCGCAGAATCAGTATCCATAAATACGATCCCTGTTTTTTCAAATTGCTGTTGCATGTTGTGATAAACAACTTCTGATTCATACTGAGCTGATGAACCTGCCAGATATTCACGTTCTGCTTGCGGAACACCCAATCGATCAAATGTTTTCTTAATATCTTCCGGAACATCATCCCAATTACGAGCAACCTTGTCAGCATCGCGTCTAAAATAATTGATCTTGTCTAGATCGATCCCAGAAAGATCAGGTCCAAATTTAGGCATCGGTAACTTTTTGTAAATCTCATAAGCCTTCAGACGAAAATCAAGCATCCACTGCGGCTCATTTTTGACTGCTGAGATCTCGCGGACGATATCTTCAGTCAACCCCTCCCCAGTTGTGTATATCGGTTCGATATCGTCTTTAAACCCGTATTTATACTCTCCACCAACATCAGGCACACTGCTAGTCATCGTTCTCACTCTCCTCTATCGCTTGATAAGCTGCCTTCCAAGCCAAAGTAGCACATTTGATCCGCGCCGGAAACTGTGCCACACTTTGTAAAATTGCAGCCTCTCCCAATAACCTTTCCATGTCAGGGACTTCTTTTCCTAAAACCATATCAGAAAAACCAAGCACCATTTTCTCAACTTCTGCGGTAGTTTTTCCCTTGATCTGATCAGTCATCATTGACGCTGAAGCTTGTGAGATCGTACATCCAGTCCCAGTGTATGCAACGTCAATGATCTTATCATCTTGTATTTTTAGTTGAACAGTTAAAACATCGCCACAAGTTGGATTGCGTAATTCGATCTCGTGATCAGCTTGCGGTAACGGCTGATTATTATGCGGATGTTTAGCGTGATCCATGATCACCTGTCGATATAAGTTGCTTAATTTAGAAAGAGCCATTTGAAAAGAACTCCTTTGCCTCCAAAATTGCATTAATAAACAAATCTGCGTCTGCTTTTGTGTTGTACAAATAAAAACTAGCCCGCGCTGTCGCACCAACTCCCAAATATTTCATCAAAGGCTGAGCACAATGATGACCAGCTCTGACAGCAACTCCATCCATATCCAAAGCACTGGCCAGATCATGGGGATGGATACCGGTTAAATTAAATGAGAGGACCCCTGTTCTAATATCCGGGTCTGATGGTCCATAAATTTCAATTCCGGGTATTTTTTGAAGCTTGGGCAAAACATACTTGCTCAACGACTTTTCATGAGCTGTTACATTATCCAAACCTACTTCAGTTAAATAATCGATTGCAGCTCCTAAGCCGACAACGCCGGCAATATTTTGGGTCCCACCTTCAAATTTATACGGCGGTTCTTTAAAGTCAGTATGATATAAACCAACATTGGCGATCATTTCTCCGCCAAATTCTAAAGGCCTCATCCCCGCTAGCAGTTCTTTTTTGCCCCATAATACACCAATCCCAGTTGGGCCCAACATTTTATGGCCAGAGAAAGCATAAAAATCAGCACCCAGTTTTTGCACATTGACTCTCATATGCGGCACAGCCTGCGCACCGTCAACAACCATGATCGCACCATGCTGGTGAGCTAATTGAGCAACTTCTTTAATTGGATTGACCACACCTAAAACATTAGAAGCATGACAAAGTGAAACAAGCACCGTTTTATCAGTAATAACGTGCTTAGCACTTTCTAAATCCAGCTGACCGTCGGCTGTTAAAGTAATATACTTGAGCTTAGCACCGACTTTAGCTGCCAGCTGCTGCCAAGGAACAATATTACTATGGTGTTCCATATAGGAAACAACAATTTCATCCCCAGCATGGACATGTGTCGCACCATAACCGGCTGCGACCCAATTCAAAGCTTCAGTCGTCCCTTTGGTATAAACTACTTCATGCGGATCATTACCGCCAATGAAATTGACAACTTTTTCCCTAACTTGTTCATACTGTTTCGTAGCCCGTTCAGCTAAAGTATGGACACCGCGATGAACATTAGCGTTATCATGTTCATAGTAATATCTAATGGTGTCCAAAACCTGCTTGGGTTTCTGAGTTGTAGCCGCATTATCCAAATAAACCAACTTTTCATCATTGATCATTTCTTTTAAAATCGGGAAGTCCTCTAACAGATCATTCATCTTTTTGTCCATTGACTAACTTCCTCTCGATCATATCTGCCAAAACTTTTCGAACTTCTTTAGATGGCAAGGCTGAAAGGACCGGACCCAAGAATCCTCTGATCACCAAACGTTCTGCAGTTTTTTTGTCCACACCACGACTCATTAAATAATACATCTTTTGTTCGTCGACACGTCCAACACTAGCTGCGTGTCCAGCAACAACATCATTATCATCAATCAATAATATCGGATTTGCATCACCCCGAGCCTTAGTTGAAAGCATCAAGACTCGACTTTCCTGCTGGGCCTCCGCACCACGTGCACCGTGAATGATATGACCGATCCCATTAAAAATCAAACTTGAGCGTGCCAAGATCACACCGTGTTGTAAGATATTGCCTAAGGAGTGCTGACCATAATTAGTGACTCGCGTATCGATTCCTTGAACCTGATCACCTGTTGAAATAGCCACGACTTTAACTTCAGCATGTGAAGCTTCGCCAACTAATTCAGAATCAAAATCCCCAACGATATTACCATCATTCATCATACCCATCGACCAGTCGATCCGAGCATTACGTTTTAGATACCCTCGTCGATTTAAGTAAGCGGTCGTGTTTTCTCCCAAACGATCGACACTGGCAAACTTAATATGACTGTCGGGTTCAGCAATAACCTCTTCAATAATATTAGCCGGGCAAGGCTTAGTACCAATAGTCCCAGTATTTTCTAAATATGAAACTTCACTTCCGCGATCAGCGATCAATAATAAATGGTGTACATAATCTCGCGACTGCCGAGCATCTTGAAAGAAATAAGAAGTCAGGGGGTGTTTTAAAATAACATTTTTGGGAACATAAATCAGCAAACCACTGGTCAAGTGAGCAACATGCTCAGCATTCAACCGATTTTCGGTCGGCTCAGTTGCCATCGTCATAAAGTATTTCTCGACTAACTCTGAATGTTTCTTTAAAGCCGTAGCCCAATCACAAACGATGACTCCTTTATCCATAAATTCTTGAGGTAAATCTTTTTGAATGACTTTTGAACCAATTTGGACAATATTTGCCTGCTCCGTAACTAATTTTTCATCTGTTAAACGATGGTCGCCAACTTCTAACTTACGTGTCGCATTAATTGGCCATGAATGATACTGAATTTTTTGAAAATTTGGTAAAGTTAGGTCCTCAACTTCTTGCTGAGCTTTCAGTCGCATTGAAGTGAACCATTGAGGCTCATCAACTTGTTGGGCATACTTTTTAATATCCTGATCAGTTTGCATTTCGACTGTCATCTGGTGCCCCCCCTATTCTTCATCGACCAATTTAACATCTAAGCCCAGCTCATCTCTTAAACCAGCATAACCTTCATCTTCCAGTTTCACTGCCAACTCAGCATCGCCCGATTTGACGATTTTGCCGCCCATCATGACATGCACAACGTCTGGTTTGATATAATTCAATAACCGCTGATAATGCGTAATGATCAGTGAACCAAATTTCGGTCCCCGCATTGCATTGACTCCGCGTGAAACAACTTTCAAAGCATCAATATCCAAACCAGAATCGATCTCATCCAAAATAGCAAATTTAGGTTCGATCATCATCAGTTGTAATATCTCATTACGTTTCTTTTCTCCCCCTGAAAAGCCTTCGTTTAAATAACGTTCTGACATTTCTTCGGTCATGTCTAAGGTCTTCAAAGTATGATCTAATTTTTTTAAGAATGCTGGGATCGGCATCTGATCATCCTCTGCCCGACGCGAATTAATAGCAGCACGGATAAATTCAGCATTGGTAATGCCGGGGATCTCAGCAGGGTACTGCATCGCCAAAAACAAACCGGCACGAGCACGTTGATCTACCGGTAAACCAATGATACTTTGTCCATTGATCAAAATATCTCCCTTCAAAACTTCGTAATTTGGATTTCCCATGATCGTCTCAGACAAGGTCGACTTCCCGGTTCCGTTTGGCCCCATGATAGCGTGGATCTCACCGGTCGTCATTTTTAAGTTGACTCCGGTCAAGATTTCTTTTTCTTCTTCTTTTGCTTTAACATGTAAATCTTTTACTTCTAAAGTGGCCATATCGTTTCTCCTTTGAATTCATGTTAAGTACTTCTCATTCATTCTAAAGCAAATGAGAATCGTTTTCAATTAGCTTAGAAAAATTAATGTGAGCATTTTTCTGCATAAACTTCTTCTTTAAAGCCACATGTGAGCTTGTCTCCATCAACCATCAAAGGGCGTTTGATAAGCTTTCCATCGGCTGAAAGCAGTTTTGCAGCTTCTTCATTAGTCATCCGCGGCAACTTGTCTTTTAAATTTTGCTGCCGATAATGTTGACCACTTGTATTGAAAAAATAGCGCAATGGTTGTGAAGAATTATTCAACCATTTCAATAGATCTTCTTTAGCTGGCGGCTGCACTACCAAATCTTGTGAATTGTATTGAACATTGTGTTCGTCCAACCATTTCTTAGCTTTTTTACATGTCGAACATTTGGAATAACAATAAAACATTTTCACTTCAGTCAACTCCCTTAGTTCTCACTTGACTAATTATTTGATAAACTCAGTATGAATTAGAATTGTTAAAAAAACAAGTTACAGACAAAACTACTCTTTGAAATGACAAATTTTTCTAACAAAAAAGCCGCCTAAAGTGATTAGAACTTTAAGCAGCTTTCCTTGATCATTATAAAAACATGACCGCATTTATAGTTATTTATTAGTGCTTAGTAAAAGTTAAACTACCTGAACTCTTCATTATTACTAAACATATAACTCTTATAATGATATCTCATCGACATTATTAGTCCCACTCCGATCATATTTCCAATCAAAGCAGAACCACCTTGGCTTACAAACGGTAGCGGAATACCTGTTAGTGGCAGCAAGCCAATACTCATCCCAATATTTTCGAAAACATGGAAAATGATCATCATGATCACACCAGTCGAAATATAGGCATAGAATTCATTTTTGGTATCAAAAGTGACTTGGATCATTTGGAAAATAAGCAATAAATAGATAAAGATCAAAACACAAGCACCAACAAAGCCGAAGTTTTCACCAATTACGGAAAAAATCATATCTGATTCACGCACCGGCACATAAACTTTCGAAACATTAAAACCTTTGCCTAATAATTTTCCTGAACCGATGGCCTTCATGCTTTGCCATAATTGATAGGCGCTAGAAGATGTATTAGCAGACGGATCCAACCAAGAGTCGATCCGCTTAAACTGATAATCTTTAAAACCAAGCGACAGTAGCAAACTTCGATCATAAACTACTAAAAAGATCAAAAAACCACCCACAGCAGCCACAGCTAGGAAAGTTGGTATGATGATCTTCCAAGAGATCCCGGAAAGCAGCACCACACCGCCAAAAATGGCAAAGAAAACCAGCATCGTCCCGAAGTCATTTTGTAGTTCCAATAAAACTGCCACTGGCAATGTCCAACCGACCATCTTGCCAATCAATTGCCAGTCACCTCGAATAGTATGACTAACATTCTCACTATTATGCTGCGTTACAACACGACCCAACATAATAATGTAGGCAGGTTTCATAACTTCGGACGGTTGGAAAGTCAAAGGTCCAAGTGCAAACCAGCTCTTGGCGCCCGTCAGTTGAGCATACGATCGACTATATAGAAATAAGACCATTATCAAAAGAAAAATCCCAAAACCATATACGATAGGAGCAACCTTCCATAACTGTTCAGCATCAAATTGCATGATGAATACTACAAGTAAGATACCTAAAGTATAAAAGACCGCTTGAGAGATCATCGTTCTAGCAATGCTAGTTGTGCTTGTATCATTACTAGCGGCAACATAGATCGAAGCAATACCGATCACAGCCAACAACAAAACTGACAAAATTATTCCCCAGTCGATTCGTGAATCTTCATCGTCGCTTCTTCTCAATTTTGTATTCATGGTGAACGAATAACGCTCCTTTATTCAAAAATCAAGTTCATTTTCTTAACTATGATGTAGATGAAATTCACGGATCAAGGCATCAATACCAGCTGACCTGCTAGACATATGTGTTTCTTCCCCATTAGGGAAAGTCACCACATAGCGTTTTTTATCCTGGCGTATCGTACCTATGGACTCCTTACCTAAAGTCAGCTGGGAGACAAGTATGCCATTTATCCGTTTTTCTTCTTCAACTATTTCAATGTTTTTTTCTTTCTTCATTTTCATTCCTCCATTTAGCTGCAATCGAATCTTCCTCTTTGACCCAATCAGTATTACGAGAAAGTGTAAACTTATCTGGAACTGGATCATATCCTCCATGAACAAACGGATTACACCGTAAAATTCGAGCTGTTGCCATTAGTATTCCTAAAAAACCATGTTTTTCTATAGCCTGAACTGCATAGTTAGAACACGTGGGATAATATCTGCATGTCGGAGGAAATAAGGGAGAAATAAACCTTTGATATACCTTGATTGGAAAAATCAAAATGTTTTTCACAATTATCACCAGCTAATTATTTTAAGTCAGTTATCTTTTCAGGATTTTCCAGTAGAAAGCCTGTTCCTTTTGCAACATCTTGCAAAGGAGTTTCTGAAACGTGCACAGGAACACCCAACTGATCCGAGAATAATTGCCCCAAGCCATCGATTAGAGCTCCACCACCAGTCAACATAATACCATAATCGATAATATCAGCTGCTAATTCAGGTGGGATCTGTCCTAAAAGATCCTTGGCCGCTACAACGATACTTTCCAAAGTATCATGGATCGCACCTTCGACCTGATCAGAAGTTAATTCAATTTCCTTAGGTAATCCATTGACTACATCACGACCGCGTACTTGGACCTCTTCATTACGATGACCAGGAACCGCAGTTCCGATCTCAATTTTAACTCGTTCTGCTGTATGTTCACCGATCAATAAGCCAAAATCTTTTCGAATATAGTTCACGATATCCGTATTGAGACGATCACCAGCAACACGTAATGAGCTGCTAGCAACGATATCACCCAATGAAAGAATGGCTATATCACTAGTTCCGCCCCCAATATCGACTACCATATTACCCACTGGTTTAAAAATTTCCAAACCAGCACCAATTGCAGCCACTTTTGGTTCAACATCGACATGGACTGCTCCATTACCAGATTTTTCGGCAGCCTGCCGAATAGCCTTACGCTCAATATCAGTTGTCCCTGTTGGACAACAAATTAAAATATCAGGCTTGGACATTAATCCTTTAACATTTAGTTTTTTTATAAAGTAAGCGAGCAATTGTTCAGTCATATCAAAATCTGCAATTACCCCGTCTTTAAGCGGGCGGACTGCTCGAATGTTTCCTGGTGTACGTCCCACCATTTTATATGCTTCTGAACCAACTGCCAATATCCGGTCCGTATCTGTATCAATTGCCACTACAGAAGGCTCATCTAACACAATGCCTTTGCCTTGAACATTGATCAAAACATTGGCGGTCCCCAAATCAATACCAATATCCTTTGCCATTATAGTTCTCCTTTAATTTTATACAATAAGTCTAAATTAAACCATATCTAAGTCATTATATCAGACTGCTAATAAGATGTATATAGTTGCTGATACATCAACGTTTTCAAAATAGTTAAGTCTATTAATTTTTCTAAATTTAGTCAAACTCTAATGTTAAAATAAAAAACGCCCACTATCAAGACTAGGTGGACGATTTTCAAATTCCAATTTAGGTAAATTCAAAACACAAACGGCCCTATAACTCGTAAAAATTGGGCTGTCTGCAAAAACTAGTTTTGTGTTTTCTTTTTGAGATCGATCGTTGTGCCTGTTAGGTCGTCAATTCGTTTGATCGATGCACCTAAACTAGCGAGTTTTTCATTGAAGTGATAGTATCCACGATCCAAATACTCTAAGTTAGTAACTTGAGTAATGTTTTTAGCAACCAAGCCTGCTAATACAAGTGCAGCGGCTGCACGCAAATCAGTGGCTGCAACTTCTGCCCCAGTTAAGTCATTCGGACCGTACATCACAGCTGAATCGCCTTCGATCTTAAAGTTGGCATTCATTCGGCGTAACTCTTCTAAATGCATAAAACGATTCTCAAAGACCGTTTCCGTCATAACACTAGTACCGTATGCTTCTAATTGTAAAATAGACATTTGCGGTTGGAGATCAGTTGGAAAACCAGGATGCGGCAAAGTTTTGACAGTGGTAGGCTGTAATTTTTCTGGTCCAATAACACGGACCCCATCTTCCTCATCAGAAACAATAACTCCCATTTCTTCTAATTTAGAAATCAATGGTTTATTATGCTCTGATATTGCATCCTTGATCAAAACATTGCCATGAGTCAATGCAGCAGCAACCATGAATGTTCCTGCTTCGATCCGGTCTTGAATAATAGAATGTTTTGCACCATGTAACGAAGAAACTCCAACGATTTTGATCGTTTCAGTACCCGCACCTGTAATTTTTGCACCCATTTGATTTAAAATGTTAGCTAAATCAACGATCTCAGGTTCACGAGCAACATTATCGATCATAGTTGTCCCTTTGGCTAAGGTCGCAGCCATCATGATGTTTTGAGTAGCTCCAACACTTGGAAAGTCCAAATAGATATTTGCGCCAACTAAACCGTTAGTAGTCGCCTCTATGTATCCGTCGTGTTGCTCGATTTTAGCTCCTAAAGCTTCCATTCCCTTTAAATGCAGGTCGATTGGTCGCGTACCTATCGCGCACCCACCAGGCATAGCTACTTTTGCATGTTTCAGCCGAGCCAACAAAGGACCTAATACAACGATCGATGCTCTCATTTTTGAAACATACTTGAACGGAGCTTCATATGATAGATCCCCAGTCGCATCCAAAGTGATCGACTTTGCTTTTTCATTAAAGCCAACTTTAACATTTAAGAAACGGATCACATTGTTCATAGTGTAAACATCAGACAAAATTGGAACGTTTGTCAATTCTGTTCTGCCTGTTTCCGGCAAAATGCTTGCTGCCAAAATCGGCAAAACAGCATTTTTTGCTCCTTCAATATCAACAGTTCCACTTAACCCTTCCCCGCCACGTACAATAATCTTTTCCACGTTTATTCCTCCAATAGTTTAACCAGAGTACATCATAAATATTTAAAATTATTATTTACTAAATAAATACGAGAGATTCCGAATGTTATCAATAAAGCTTAAAAAGAATTCACTACACAAAAAACCAAGGGCAACGGAAACCAAAACCAATACAAGTTTATATTTTCCCTGCCTTTCTGGTACGATATAACGATCTAATCTTAAAGCCTGTAACGCAGAAAAAGCGAAACCAATGAAAACAAAATGACTCACAATCGTTAAAATTGCTTGAAAACCCATCCACTTCATAAAAATCCCTCAAATCAATGTTTATAAACTTAATAATATCATACATAAATAATTTTAAGCAACTGACACGGAGGGCTTTATAATCTTTTTAAGTATTTTTTCAAAGTTTTTCATTATCACAAAAAAAGGTTCTATAATATTTGGTACTGATA
>NZ_AZFI01000063.1 GCF_001435755.1 Ligilactobacillus acidipiscis DSM 15836
CAGGATTGCTAAAATTTAAATAAATTTTAATTATATTTGAAGCATAAATAGTAAAGGAGGATTATAGTCCGGTTCAGGTACTTGATGCATGACGTGTGATTATAGAACAGAGATGAAGACAACAACAAATTCATTGTTAGAAAATGAAGCCAGTGATATTTTAGAAGGATTCCAGGAATTCGATCTGAGTGAAAAAAGGATCTTAGAAGAATATACTAAAATTTTAAAGTTTGAGAGCGGCAGTAAATTTGAACTGACCTATGTTCCGTACCAGTCTTATATTTTCTGGTTGAAGCAAGGGTCGTTGTTTTTAGAAGATTTTTGTGCGAATGGACAGTCAGCTTTTACCTTTTTGAAGAAAGGTATGTATTTTCCTTCAGACCTAGAACTGCCTGAACAGCAAACATCATTTGGGGTAGTCCATGCTTGTCAAAATTTAACGATTTTAGCGATCCCAATTAAAAAGTTTGATCATTTAAAAAACACTCATACTCACTTTATTAGGACGGTTCATCATAGTTTATTAAAAAAATATTTTTTGCAAAAAGCATTGCAGCAGCTTTGTCTGGAAGGAAAAATTGCAGAACGGATCAAAAATATTTTAGTTTATTTTGCTAAAGAATGTGGCAGCAAGCTAACTAATGGTGATGTTCTTTTACCTGCTGTTTTGACCTATCGGATCATAGCGTCATTCGCTAACACAAGTGTTGCAACTGTCTGTCAAACAATCAAACATTTTAGACAAAAGGGGCTATTGAATGGCAGCTCGCGAAAGTTGATCATCTGCAAAGATTCGTTAGATCAGCTATTAGGTGCCAGCTGACCTTTTCTATTAGGCTGATTCTGTTATAATACTTATTTGAGAAAGCCAATCAATTACTATGGTCAAACTATTGGCCGTTTTTAGGCGTTATCTATAAAGAGACAACATGAATGGGACAAGGAAGGTCAAATATGAAAAAAGAAGATAGGCAACGAAAAATTGAACAGCTGATCAAACAACAGAAAATTTCCAATCAGGACAGCCTGATCCAGGCTTTAGAAGATGAGGGGATCCATTCTACTCAAGCTACGGTCTCACGAGACATTCGTGAAATGAAGATCATTAAACAAGCGGATACTGATGGTAATACTTATTATACTTTGCTTAAAAAAGATCATTCAGACCCCAAACAAAGGATCAAGGAAACTATCAGCGATATCGTCACGAATGTGACCAACGTTCAGTTTGTTAATATCGTGCAGACTACGCCCAGAAATGCTAACGTGTTGGCAGCATTGATCGATGATAATGAATTGCCTGGAGTAGTTGGGACTTTAGCAGGTTATGACACTGTCGTTTTATTTAGTCCTAATAATGAAACTGCCCAAGAAGTTTCCAGATTTTTTATTGCAAATATTGGTGAATAGAGTTTATGAAAATGGGTAATATTAGACGTCGGCAGGCTCTGTTATATAGCAAGTACCAAGGCAATGGGTGGTCATTTTTAGTGCCTTTAACTGCTAAATCTTTTGTTAAGAAGGTTTTCAGCCGCTAAAATTTTGCTCAAGTATGATAATATGGAAAAGACTAATAATATTGTATAAGAGGAAAAAATAGTTATGAATGATTCATCATTTTGGAATACTTTTAAACAGCAATTCAAAAAAATTTTTGAACCCTTTTGGCATTGGCTGTGTGCAAAGTGGCGTCGATTTCAAATCTGGCGTTGGTTGCTCGTCGCTTTCTTGAGTATCTTTTTGGTAGCGAGTGTTTACTTGGTTTATATTGCGAAAACGACCGATGTTTCTGGGTTAAGATCAGCTTTGCAGCAATCGACTGAGGTCTATGACGATAAAAATCAAAAGGCTGGTTTCTTATATTCACAAAAGGGGACATGGGTCTCAAAGGATGAAATGTCAAAAAATGTTTCTAACGCAGTTTTGTCCAGTGAAGATAGGAACTTTTATCATGAATATGGATTTTCAGTTAAGGGGTTAGGAAGAGCGGCTTGGCTGCTCGTCAAAAACAAGCTGACTGGTGCTAATTATATTAGCGGTGGCGGGAGTACCTTGACACAACAGTTAGTTAAAAATGCTTTTTTGTCACAGGAGCAAACATTTAGTCGGAAAGCTAAAGAAATTTTCATCGCCATGCAAGTTGAAAATGATTATAGTAAAGACGATATTTTAACGATGTATCTTAATAATGCGTATTTCGGAAATGGTGTTTGGGGTGTAGAAGATGCTGCCCAAAAGTATTTTGGCGTTCATGCTAGCCAGTTATCAGTACCACAGTCTGCTACACTAGCCGGGATGTTATCTAATCCAGGGCAATATAACCCGATCGATAATCCGCAAAAGTCACGGATGAAACGCAATGTTGTATTACAAACGATGGTTGAAAATAAGAAGATCACGAGTGCTGAAGCTAAGGAGTATCAAGCAACAGGGATCGTTTTAAATGACACCTATCAATATCGGTCTGGTTACAAGTATCCTTATTACTTTGACGCGGTGATCAACGAGGCCACCAAAGACTATGGTTTGACAGAAGCAGAGATCATGAATAAGGGTTATAAGATCTATACTTCTTTGAATCAAAATCAACAGGCTAAAATGCAATCATCTTTTGCTGATCCAAGTCTTTTCCCTAGTGCGGCTAGCGACGGAACTAAAGCCCAAGCTGGTTCGATCGCTATTGACCCTAATACAGGTGGAGTTAGCGCAGTTGTGGGCGGTCGTTCTGGCAGTCATGTTTTTCGTGGTTATAACCGTGGTACCGGACTGATCCGCTCACCTGGTTCGACGATCAAACCACTGGCAGTCTATACGCCTGCGATCGAAAGCGGCTATCATTATGATTCCAAGGTAGAAGACAAATTACAACCTTATGGAAAAAATGATTACACTCCACATAATTGGGATGACCAATATGCTGGAGAAATGCGAATGTATCAAGCTTTAGCGCTTAGTAAAAACACTTCGGCTGTGTGGTTATTGAATAAGATTGGCGTGCAAAAAGGATTCCGTTCAGTAGAAAAATTCGGGATCCCGTTAGACAAATCAGATGAAAACCTGAGTTTGGCTTTAGGCGGGTTGAAGAAAGGTGTTTCACCGTATCAGATGGCTAGCGCATACACAGCGTTTGCAAATTCGGGAGTCCGGAAAGATCCGCATTTTATCACTAAGATCGTTGATTCAGAAGGAAAAACGGTAGTTGACAACACGAGGATCAAATCTAAGCATGTCATGTCAAAACGAGTTGCAAAGCAAATGACAAGCATGATGATGGATGTCTACAACAATGGGACTGGTCAATCGGCTAAGCCATACGGTTATACGATCGCGGGAAAAACCGGCTCAACTGAAAGCACAAGTGCTGAAAACGGCAACGGCGATGATAATGATAAGTGGTATATTGGATATACTCCAGACGTTGTCGTAGCTACATGGATCGGTTTTGATTCCACAAAATATTCGATCGCTAATGTCGGTACGAATGCAGGTTCTGCGTTATTTAAATCTGAAATGGAAGGGATATTGCCTTATACTGCGCAAACATCCTTTGATACCAAGTCTGCTTCGACTCGATATAATGAAAGTGTTTCTGGTCAGGGTGAAGACAGCTCTAAGTCTTGGGATTCAGTTCAAAAAGCCGGCCGTGATCTGAGAGATAAGATCGATCAAGGAGCATCTGGTCTCAAAGACAAGGCTAGCAGTGCCGCTGAACGGGGCAAACAATATTTAGACAGCATTTTAGGGCGCTAGGAACTTTTCAAAATAATCTTGTTAAAATCCTTTGGTAGATAAGTAATAAATGTTACAATGTTAACTAGTATATGCAAGGAGGACACTTACGTGATCAATATTTATGATTCAGCAAATAAGCTTGAACAAGACTTACGTCAGACTCAAGAATATCTTGACCTTACGGCAGCAATGGCAAAACTTAAAGCAGAACCTGAAGCTTATGATTGTTTCAAGCGTGTGCAAGACGCACAAAAGAATTTGCAAGCAAAACAAATGCAAGGCGATTTATCAGATGAAGATGTAGACAAGATCAAGGCACTTGCAGAAGAAGCTCAAGGCTACGACAGTTTGTCTGATTTGATGCAAAAGGAACAGGCTTTAAATGCTGTTTTTGAAGAGATCAACAAGATCATCTTTAAACCAGTCAGCGAATTATATAACTTCTAAAGAACGTTTTAAGAGGAACTGTTTATCTCATGCAGTTCCTTTTTTCAATTAATCGTTTAAGCTGGTAGAATGATAATAGATATAAAATCTGTAGCAAAAGCTTATTCTTAAATGGGTAGGTCAGTACTGCAAAGCAGGAGGCAAATTTTGGAAGCAAAGAAGATCTTTGACTATAAAGTCGATGATAACATGGCATTATTTGTTTTGATCAAGGGTGCCGACGTTAGGATCGCGAAGAACGGTAAAAAGTTTATTGCGTTTACGTTTGCGGATCGCTCTGGAGAGATCAGTGCGAAATTCTGGGATGCTTCAGAAGAAGATATTTCTCAATTTCAAGCGGGACGAGTCGTTGCATTACAGGGGAAACGTGAAAATTATCAGCAAAATCCACAGATCAAAATATTTAAGATGCGGTTAGCAAATGAAAATGAACCGGCTGACCCGCAGCTTTATCTACAAAGCGCGCCTGAATCAACGCAGGATATGGAAAAAGAAGTTGATGAGGTCATTTTTGAGATCACTAATCCGACATGGAATCGAATCGTACGGTATTTACTGAAAGAATATCATGATGAATTTTTCAGTTTTCCAGCTGCCAAGAAGAATCATCACGATTTTGCAGGCGGTTTGGCTTTTCATACTTTATCTATCCTGCGACTGGCACATTCGGTAGTCAAAGAATACCCAGATATTAATGCGTCTTTATTATATGCGGGTGCTATCCTGCATGACCTTGGCAAGACTTTAGAACTATCTGGACCTGTAGCTACTGTTTATACTGTCCCTGGTAATTTGTTGGGTCATATTGTGCTGATTGATGAAGAAATCGCTAATGCCTGCGATAAACTAGGTATCGATAAAATGTCCGAAGATGCTGTTTTACTGCGTCATATGATTATTTCTCATCATGGTTTGTTGGAATATGGTTCACCAGTCCAACCGCATTTAATGGAAGCTGAAATTTTACATCACCTTGATGACTTGGACGCTTCGATCCAAATGATGCGTAAAGCATTGGAACATACCGAACCTGGAGATTATACCGAGAAAGTCTTTGGTATGGATCGGCGGAATTTCTATCGTCCTCAAGAAAAAGGACAATCACAGCCTGGTTCAGAGTTTTAACAAGCTTTTAACTAGTATATTGCGGAATTAATTTAGTTGAACCTTGATCGAACTAAAATTATTAAGCGTAGAGGTATATAGTGGTGATGATGAGGAAGAAACCGTGAACGTTTTGGAGATATTGATACTGTTTACTAAAAGGGATGGTTAGCTGGTTTTAGGGTTAGTTTGATTGAAAAAGAGGCCGTTAAAAAAGCATCGTAACATTCAGCAAACGTTGTTTAGTTTACTGAAGAGTTACGGTGCTTTTTTTGTGCTATTATTTTGCGCTGTTAGAGGATTTAGAATCTGTGCCAATATAATCGGCCAAGATATCTTTTAAGTCGTTATCTTTAATATTGACCTTGCCATGTTTCAGTTCTTTAGAAATGATCTTTTGCATGTATGTTTGATCTTGCATCTTGCTATTTAAGATCTGTTTCTTAAGTTCTGCTTTATGATCAGACATCTTACCTTTACCAGGGTTTTTGATCGAATAGATCACATGGTAACCATAACTAGTCTTAACTGGTTCAGTAGTGAACTTTCCTTGATCTAACTTGAAGGCTGCTTTCTTGAAACCGCCAACTAAACTGGTATCAGTGTTGTCGAATGCTGGTAATTTACCACCATTATTCTTTGTTTGATCATCAGTAGAATACTTCTTAGCCAAAGCTTTGAAGTTCTTATAACTACCATCTTTATTCAAGCTGTCGATCACAGTTTGTGCCTGTTTCTTACCATCGTCATTATTCTTTAATAAGATGTGAGCTACAGTGACCTTAGGCTGATATGACTTCCATTGCTTTTTGAGATCTTTGTTTGAGATCTTAGTGTTGGCTTTAACTGCCTCTTGCAATAAGAGGGAAGAGCGCAACTGATCTTTGTATGAGGACTTAGTAAAACCACCCTGTTGTAAAACAGAATTGAAAGAAGAACCATATTGTTTCTTGGCAGCGTTAAACTGTTTGTCAACTTTTTTGTCAGAAACTTTCTTTCCGTAATTTTCTTCGAGAACCTTATTTAAGATCATCTGTTGCAATTGTTGCTTACCTGAAGAAGTTTTCTTCATACTGTCATAATATTCACTTTCGGTGATTTTTCCACCGGAAGTAGTTGCGACAGTTTTTGAACATGCGGCCAAAGTGAAGGTCATCATGATCGCGGCTAAACCAGTTAACCATTTTTTCATTCCGTGAACACATCCGTTTCTATAAGATTTAGGTCTTATCTGGTGCAAGACTAACGGTTACTACTATAACATAATTTATTTTTTGTTAGTATGTGCATTGATAAATTTAGACTAATTTAATTATCTTGAAAAAAGTCTTATTTTTGCATTTTTTCGACATCTTTGGTCAGCTTTTTGATTTGCGGTTCAACTTCTGTCATAAATTCGCCGATCTCATCGGTGATCTCTTCGACCGTCTGAAGGGAAGTTTTGATTTCAGAGACTAGTTTCTTAGCGGAAACTGATGTATTTTTAATAGCTGACCTTAATGTCGGGTCTTTTTTTAAAGATGCGTCTGTAATTTGTCTTTTGTGCTGTTTACGATACATTAACAGACCCAGGACAGCGCTTCCTCCTATGATAGAAAAGATTTGAGCTTTTTTCATCTTAGTCACTCTCCGTAATATTATTTGAAATGTTAGCAGCGATCTGGTTTAATTCTTCGGTGCTATGTTTATCTGAGTTATCTGTGAAACTCATGCTGAAGCCATCGTTATCAGTATATCGTGGAACTAAATGAATGTGTGAATGGAAAACAGACTGGTAGGCAACTTTGCCATTATTGTTTAAAATATTAAGTCCTTTGATATCTTTGTTTGATGCACGAACTGCACGAGCGATTTTAGGGATCCTAGAAAACACTGCCGCAGCAAGGTCTGTATCATAAGCAAAGATGTCTTTGACATGCTTATTAGGGACGACCAAGGTATGGCCCGGTGTTGCTTGTGAAAGATCTAAGAAAGCTGTGACGACCTCATCTTTATAAACTTTAGTACTCGGGATCTCGCCGCTGATAATTTTACAAAACACACAATCTTCCATATAATTGGAACCTTCTTTCTATATATGTTAATTTCTATTATGTCCAGTATACACTAGATCAGAAAATTTTTAAGACTTTGGCGGTCTAAAATCTAATGTTATAATCTAATATGTGTACTGTTTTAGATTATTTGTGAATTTTAACAGCTTGCTATCACGGGAGCAATTTTTTGAAAAATAAAAAGTTATTAGTGCATAGCAAAGACAAGTTAGTCATGCGCTGTTGATCAAAAACAATAAATTAAAGTGGTTGATCCATGTTTGGCTCATGAAGGTCAGCATGTGTGGTCCACTGAGAGGAAGAAAAAGATGACTTTAAAAGTTAAAAACTTAGTTGGCGGCTATTCATCTATCCCCGTTTTAAAAGATATTTCTTTTGAAGTGCCAGGAAGTTCTTTGGTCGGTCTGATCGGTTTGAACGGGGCAGGAAAGTCGACAACGATCAATCACATTATTGGTTTGTTAAGACCAATGAAGGGCTCAATAACTCTGAACGGCGTTTCTTTGCAACAAGATGCTGCTCAATATAAAAAGATGATCGCCTATATTCCGGAGATCCCAGTTTTATATGAGGAACTTACATTAAAAGAACATATTGAATTAACGATGATGGCGTATCAATTGGATAAAGAGCAAGCTTGGCAGAAAGCAGAAAGATTTTTAAAAGTCTTTAGGTTAGACAATAAATTAGACTGGTTTCCAATTAATTTTTCCAAGGGAATGAAGCAAAAAGTGATGATCGTTTGTGCACTTTTGCCTAAAGTGGACTTGTTGTTAGTAGATGAGCCGTTCTTAGGACTCGACCCGCTAGCTACACGTGACTTGCTAAATTTACTAGACAAAGAAAAGCAAGCTGGAACAGCCATTTTGATGTCGACCCATGTTTTATCAACTGCTCAAGAGGTTTGTGACAGTTTTGTGATGATCGACGAGGGACAGTTGTTGGCCTCAGGGACATTATCAGATCTGCAAGAACAAAGCCATAAACCTGATGCTTCGTTGTCCGAGATCTATCTGGATATGACGGATAAGTGAGGCGGTAATTATGAATGAGATTTGGAAAAAAAGACGGGCTTCTTACCAAAAAATGCTGTTAAAGTATTTACGTTATGTTTTTAACGATCATTTTGTGATTGCTTTGCTTTTCTTATTTGGTGCTTTCGGATTGTCATACTCTAACTTTTTAAAAAGTTTGTCTGGCAATGAAAATATTTGGTGGGCACAGCCAACAGCACTTTTTATCTTAGTGATCATGATGCATGTCAATCAAATTGCTACTTTTTTAAAAGAACCGGACAAAGTCTTTTTACTGCCGCAAGAAAAAGAGATCCGACAATATATTAAGAATTCTGGGCAATATAGTACATTCATTGCTGTTACTGTACAGCTGGCACTTTATGTAGTGCTGACACCATTTTTATTGTTTGCTGCCAAGTTAACTGGTTTGAACGTGATTTTTCTAGCCATTACGCAAGTAGTATTAACGATCGACCGCACGAAAAGGCAGGCAATGGGATTATTTATTACTCAAAATCGTGTCTTTTCAAAAGAAGTAACATTTTCATGGTTGATACCTGGGCTGATCTTGGCTGCGGGAGTCTATTTACCTGCTTATGTTGCGTGTGCGGTTGCAATATTGCTGTTATTGTTCACAACTAGTCGGGAGCAAAAATTATTAGCGACTAAAATATTTGACTGGCGTTACGCTATCGATCAAGAAGCAGCTCGAATGGCTCGATTATACCGCTTTTTTAACATGTTTACTGATGTTGGTTCTGTCAGCCCGAAACCTAAGAGACGACGTTATTTGGATCGTTTATTGCCCAAGTATAGTGCAAAACCGGAAGGAATTTTTAAGTACTTGTTCTGGCGGGCTTTTGTTCGCAGTGGGGAATTTAGCAACTTGTACCTCAGACTGACGCTTTTATGCCTGATCGTGTTATTTTTTATTCCTAACTACTGGGTATCTTTGCTCATTGCCGCGGTTTTTGTGTATTTGTTAGGTTTTCAATTGATGCCGCTCTTTGTAACTTATGATGAAGTTGTATTTATGCACACTTATCCTATAAATATACAAAAAAAGTTTCTTGCATTTTCTAAAATGCTGTTTTCCTTGCTTTTTATCAGTTCGATATTCTTTTTTATTCCGATTGCTATTCAAGGCCCAGAAATAATCAAAGCCTTATCTGCACTGGTTTTGTTGGTCGCTGAAAGTGCCTTGATTGCAAGAATATACAGTAAAACACGCATTAATAAAATGTCTTGACAGCGTCGAAGTGAGTTTGTAGACTTTATGTAGTAATTGATTTTTGCAAAAAAATCAGAAAATCCGAACTGAAAAAGGAGCGTTGCCAAAATGAATCTTGATTTAGAGAATGGCTGGCAAGTGCTCCCAATTGGCGGCGATACAGGGACAGCGTACATGGGGATCAAGCAAAAAGAAAAAGTCTTTTTAAAACGAAACCCATCACCATTTATTGCAGCACTTTCGTTGGAAGAGGTCACTCCGAAACTGATCTGGTCGAAAAGGATGCACACAGGCGATACATTGACTGCTCAGCAGTGGATGAACGGTCGGTGCCTCGAGCGCAGTGAAATGAGCTCGGATCAGGTAATTTCCTTGATTAGACGTGTTCATCACTCTGATCTTTTGAAACGGATGTTGCAAAAAGTTGGCGGAATACATTATGAACCAAGCGATTTTTTGACACTTTATTATCGGAGAACTTCTGCCGATTTATTAGCGCACCCGTTACTGCACAAATGTGCTAAGTTTTTAGAAGCACATCTGCCGGAGTGTCCTAAAGATGATTATGAGGTGTCGCATGGCAACCTGAAGCGTGAGAACTTTTTGTTGTCAGATTCAGGGCAGCTTTTTCTTGTTGACTGGGAATCAGTAATGTTTGCTGACCCAGCAAAGGATCTTAGCATGTTAATGTGTCGCTATGTCCCACGCGCAGATTGGAAGCAATGGTTAGAAAGCTATTTTGGAAAGCAATTATCGAAGGCAATGGAGTTTCGCATTCAGTGGTACGCACTGATGAATCTCCTTTTGGATGTAGAGTTTAACTATCGGCGTGGTCGTTTCCATGAAATGAACCAAGACATAATAAAAATACAACAAACATTTGAAATATTTGAAAAGTTTATTTAGTTTTAGCATATTTAGCGAGTTTGCACTTAATTTTAGATCCCTTAGGGAGAAATACCCCGAGGGATTTTTTTGCGGTATAATGAATCCTGAATTATTCATACTTTTTGTCTTAAA
>NZ_AZFI01000064.1 GCF_001435755.1 Ligilactobacillus acidipiscis DSM 15836
ACTGCAACGAAAAGTATGAATAATTCAGGAAAACAAAATATTTGTAAAATAAAATGAGTGTTGTGATAGCAGATCAAAAATGAGACGTATTGAAAAGTTTGCTAAATATAATAGAATAAAAGGGATAGAGAGTGGGGAAGAAAATGGCAAAAAAGAAAAAACAACCCAAAAAAACTAATGAAGAGCGAATTTTAGATGACAATCATATTGTTTTCAGTGAAATGCAATTTGACTGGTTATCTGGTAAGGAAAAAGCGTTGAAGCAGGTTAAAGAAGCCGGTTTAAACGAAGAAAGCATTTTGAAGACTATCGTTTGTTTAGGCAGTGATGGTCCCAAGGACTATCTGGTAGTTTGTCTGCCGATCATTAGTGAGATCGATTTAAAGATGGTTGCCCGTGAGCTTGGCAAAAAGCAGATCCATTTGGCTGATAATAAAAAATTGATCAAAATTACAGGCTATATTCACGGAGCAAATACTCCGATCGGGATCCATGCTTTTAAAGATTTTCCGATTTATTTTGATCAGCGGATCAAAGATTTTCCAGAAGTTTGTGTTTCAGCGGGCAAGGTCGGGCGTTCTGTACGAATCAAATTAAATGAATTGGTGGGCTTGGTTGATGGACATTTCATCCAAGTTTCAGACCATACACAAATATAGTAAAAAGGTCAAGGAGATAAAATGAAAAAAATCGAGCAGGGTGCATTGTTTTTACAGAGGCATTTAGCGTTGTTTAAATGTCCGATCTGTGGAGAAGCCTTTAGGGAAGTTGTTGGCTATCAATTGGTATGTCAGCTGGATCACAGTTTCGACCTGTCTCGCAAAGGGACTTTATTTATGATCACACATAAGGTCAAAAGCGAATATGATAGTCCTGAAATGTGGCAAGCTCGGCGTAAAATGTTGACTTTAGGTTTGTTTGATCCGATCATCGCAGCAATCAACGAGGCAATGCCTGTTGAAGAGAAGTTGAATATCCTTGATATTGGATCCGGCGAAGGCACTCCGCCTGCTAAGTTAAAAAAACTGCGAGCAGGAATTGAGGATACTTTGGTAGGGGTCGACATTTCTAAAAGTGCCGTAAATTTAGCAACATCATATCAAAATGATAACTTCTTTTGTGTGGCTGACTTGGCAGCCCTGCCATTTGCAGATCAGTCATTTGATTGCATTACGGATATTTTTTCACCCGCAGCATATCATGAATTTAAACGAGTTTTACGACCACATGGTAAAATTTATAAAATCGTTCCTAATAGCGGTTATCTAAAAGAATTGCGGGCATTGTTGTATAATGAGGAAAGTGCACATCGGACATATGATAACTCGGCAGTCTTATCTTTGTTTGCTAAAAACTTCCCTGACTATCAGAAACAGGACATCAAATATACCTTTGAATTTTCTGAGACAGATTTTAGTTCATTGCTAATGATGACACCGTTAAATTGGGGAGCTTCTCAGCAAACCAAACAAAATGTCCTAGAAACACCGTTGAAGCAGATCACAGTAGATGTTTCATTACTGACAGCGGCCAAACAATAAGGCGAACTGAGAAAACTAGACCGACTTTGCAAGAATAATAAACGTTCGAAGCATCTTTTACTATAAGATTTGTCAGAAAAGGGTTGCAAATCTCAGCCTTTCAATGTTATGGTTGATTTAAGGATTATGTGGCAAATAAAAGTGCTAAGTCGCTGTTATTTGTGGACGTATTTCATTAACGCAGCCGGTCGCAGTCAACGCACCGAACGGCTGCGCTTTTTTTGCCAGTGAGATAAAATTCTTAGTTGTTCTGGCAGTAGTTAAGTTGGGCAGATGATGCCTAATAAAATCATACGGGCTCAAAACTAAGCCCAAGGAAGGAATCAATAGTGACTAACCATATTGCTTTATTTGAACCATTAATGCCTGCTAATACCGGGAATATTGCTCGGACTTGTGCTGGGACTAATACTGAATTGCATTTGATCGAGCCGCTTGGCTTTTCAACTGACGATAAGTATTTAAAGCGGGCAGGACTTGATTATTGGGATCATGTTAAAATTACTTATCATAAAAATTTAGTTGATTTTATCGAAAGTATTCCTGATTTAAGCTATTTGTACCTAGTTTCTAAATTTGCGGAACATGCTTATACAGAAGTTGATTATTCTGATGTCAGTCAAGATCATTATTTTTTGTTTGGCAAGGAAACGACTGGCTTGCCTGAACCTTTTATGCGTCAGTATCCTGACAAGTGTATTCGGATCCCCCAAAATGATCAAAATATTCGGGCTTTGAATTTATCTAATTCAGCAGCAATTGTCATTTATGAAGCCGTTCGGCAACAGGGATTTCCTAACTTGGAAACGACTCATTTGTATGATAATGATAAATTAAAATAACTTGTTATGCAGGATTAGGATCAACTAGTCTTGAAGAGAAAATGGAATGCAGCGATCGCTTTTTGATTTGTGCATTCCGTTTTTCATTATACAGAAGTGTTTGTCGAACAACTCTTCTAAGATGAGCCTCTCTGAATACTGTGCAAATTGTGTTTTATTTTTTTTCCGATCCTTCATTGTAGGATCGATGGATGAATAAATAACAAGATTTTTCACTGTGAAAAAAACCTCACCGCTAAAAATTAGTTTTAAAATGAGTGTGTTTCAAGAAAAAATGACCACCGCACAAATGTTCCTATACTAATGATTATGGTATACTGACATAAGTGATTATTGAAGACAGCATTTTTGCGAGCAATACTAATGTGCGAAAATGGTGCCTTAGAAAGGAATTTGAAATTGGCTATAAAAAAGAGAAAAACAGGCCGCAAACAAACAAAAAAACAAAAGCAGCAAATGACTGCAAGGATCATTGGTATAGTGCTGATCATTTTGAGTTTGGCAGGTGGTTTTCACTTAGGCAACATGGGATTATTACTGGCCAATTGTTTTCGGATTTTCCTTGGTGATGCTTATCAGCTAGGAACTCTTTTTGTTGTGTTTGTGGGAGCATATATGTTGATAAGCGCTAAAGAACCGCGCGTTAAAGTAAATTATTTGGGCGGGGGTATTTTAGTTACGGCCAGTGTGATCCTCTTTTTAAGCACCTATCTATTTGGTCGCCTTGACTTACATACAGATTTTTTGACAGTTACTTGGCAATATTTAAAATCTGACATCATATCAAACAGTGTCGGCAGCGCTGTCGGTGGCGGTCTGCTGGGCGCTTTTCTATACCAAATAACATACTTTTTGTTAGCCCAGATAGGCAGTTACGTGATTGCTGCTTTGTTAATGTTGGGTGGAGGATGCCTGATCTTGGGAATTTCATTTGGTAAAGTTGTCGATTTTTTGGGCCTATCTTTGTATGAGATCTTAAAGTTTTTCAAACAAGTAGGTTTATGGTTAACTAATTTGTTCAAGAAAAGCGGTCCATGGCTAAAACGCAGACGCAATAGTTTACATGATAAAGTTCAGCAAGACTATTTTGAAGATACAAAACATGGGCAAGATAACAGTATTAATGAAAAAGTGAAAGATGAAGGACTGACTGCGACTGAGCTTAGTGCAGATGAGCTGACCGAAACTGTGACGATAGAAAACGACATCAATGATGATAAGAACCTGCCGCCAGCTCATTCGACGGATGATCCGGCTTTATGGAATGAGCAAAGTTCACAAAATTCCCAAAAAAATGTGCGAGAAATTCAACCTAAGCCGACCAACCCAGACTATGAATTACCGGATGCCAGCTTACTACAAGATGTCGCTCCAACAGACCAAAGCCAAGAAAAAAAGGCTTTACGCCGTAATCAGGATGTCTTGAAAAAAACATTCAAGAGTTTCGGGGTCGATGTTGAATTAAAAAATACGATCTTGGGACCATCTGTGACGAAATACGAACTGCATCCAGCAATCGGTGTCAAGGTTTCCAAGATCGTTAATCTTTCAGATGACTTGGCTTTAGCTTTGGCTGCGAAAGATATTCGGATCGAAGCCCCAATTCCCGGCAAACCTTTGATCGGGATCGAAGTTCCCAACCAACAGGTGGCTACGATCTCCTTTAAAGATGNAACCAGATCCCGATAAACCGCTTAAAGTTCCATTAGGGCGTGATGTTTCCGGCAATTTAGTTACAGCAGACCTTTCCAAGATGCCTCATTTATTGATCGCTGGTTCGACAGGAAGCGGGAAGTCAGTAGCTATCAATGGTATTATCACTAGTTTATTGATGAATGATACACCTGACCAGGTCAAGATGATGTTAGTCGACCCTAAGAAAGTTGAACTCGGAGTATACAATGAGGTTCCGCATTTGTTGACACCAGTCGTCACGGATCCGAAAAAAGCCGCCCGTGCCTTGCATAAACTAGTGTCTGAGATGGAACGCCGTTATGAGTTGTTTGCAAACACTGGTCAAAGAAACATCAACGGCTATAATAAAATGGTCAAGCGCCAGAACAAGGAGCAAAAAACCGCCGAGCCGACTCTGCCATATATAGTGGCGATCGTTGATGAATTGTCAGATTTGATGATGGTCGCATCAAACGAAGTGGAAGATGCGATCATCCGTTTAGCGCAGATGGCTCGGGCGGCAGGGATCCATATGATCCTTGCAACTCAGCGTCCGTCGGTCGATGTTATTACCGGTTTGATCAAGGCAAACGTTCCATCACGAATGGCATTTGCTGTTTCATCGGGGACAGACTCGCGCACAATCATTGACTCTTCTGGTGCCGAAAAATTATTAGGTCGTGGAGATATGTTATTCTTGCCGATGGGAATGAATAAGCCAGTCCGTGTGCAGGGGGCCTTTATTTCTGATAAGGATGTTGAAAATGTTGTTGAATTTGTCAAAGCTCAACAAGAAGCTTCTTACGATACTTCAATGGAAGTGACGGATGAAGAGGCTAATGACTCTGGCAGTGATGATGAAGAGGACGAGCTTTTTGCTGAAGCTGTCGAATTCATCACTAAAGAACAAAAATGCAGCATTTCTTTATTACAGCGTAAATTTAAAATTGGCTACAACCGGGCAGCTCGGATCGTGGATAGGATGGCAGAAAAAGGTTTTGTTGGCCCACAAGAAGGTAGTAAGCCTCGCCAAGTTTATTTAAAAAAGGAAGAATAATTCAAATTGAAAAACTTGTTTCGATGTGATGATGAGTGTTGCATTGAAACAGGTTTTTTACTTGTCAAAAAGCAGATTATTTGAATAAAAATGAGTATGAATTGTAAAAATAGTTCTTCTCCTTGCAAAAAGCTGATAATTTTGTGGTCTGCGTTGTTTTTATTGCAAATTTCGACTATGATATAAATTGTATTTTTAGACTATCTCAGAGGAGAATTGATCGTAATTGGAAATAATGGACGGCGTAAATTTGACGCTTAAACCAACAAAAAAATTTAAAACTAATCAAATCTTAGTTTCTTTTACCACTAATATTAAAAACCATCAGGAAATTACTGCCCGCACATTACTGGCTGATCTTTTGGAAAGTACAAGTGAACACTATTCTACCCAACGTGCGGTTGCTTTAAAACTTTCTGAATTGTATGGTGCAAGTTTTGGAACTTCAGTTAGTCGTTACGGCAATGTCTACGGACTTAATTTTATTATTAATGTTGTTAACGACCAATATTTGCCAGGTACAACTAATGTTTTACAGGAGACATTTGCCTTTTTAAATGAGATGATTTTTTCACCACAGATAGTGGATGGGAAATTTGCAGCAGATGCTTTTCAGATCCAAAAACAGAATTTGGAAGCTTTTTTGGCTTCACTTGACGACAATAAACAAGGTAAAGCTTTGACTGGTATGAATGCGCTATATTTTCATGACCGCTTGCAACAAATCCCAGCAGTCGGGCAAATTGCTGATATTGGCGGGCTAAGTGCCGCTAATATGGCCGCACTTTATCATAAGATGATCACAGAAGATCAAATCAATATCGTTGTTTCCGGTCATGTAAAAGAAGATGAAGTTGTTTCAGCACTTAAGGTCATGCCATTCACTGCTAGGAAAAAGAAGCATTTGAGTTTGATCTATACTCAAGCACGATCGCCACAAGTTAAAAACAAAAGTGAAAAAGAAAAGGTCAGTCAAAGTAAATTAAACTTGGCTTATAATCTGCCGATCGCTTATGACTCACAGGAACGCTTTTCTGCAATGGTCTTCAACGAACTTTTCGGCGGGTCGGCTTTATCGCTGCTTTTTCAAAACGTTCGCGAAAAAAACAGTCTTGCTTATTATGCCGAAAGCGATATGGATCTGTTTCGGCAGGATCTTTGGGTGCAAACCGGGATCCAAGCTGAGAACAAGGACAAAGTTTTGCAGGTCGTTAAGCAGCAATTGGCTGCCTTGCAGACGGGGCAAATTGATAAAGAGCAGTTAAAAAAGATCAAAGCTTCGATGATCAATAGTTATATTGCGCGGGCTGATAGCCAGTCGGTCGCATTGAGCCGGGCTTTAGGAGCTAGTCTGACAGGAGTTTTAACTTCTGAAAAGCAGTGGATCTCTGGTGTAGATGCTGTGAGTGCAAAAGACGTTTCTCAAATTGCCCAAAAGGCTCATCTTCAAGCAGTCTACTTTTTAGATGGGGGGATTCAATGAAGGTGCAAAAGTTAAACTATCCACAATTTAATGAAACGTTATATCGGACCACTCTTTTTAATGGTCTCACTGTTAATTTGCTGCCACGCGAAGGTTTCCATAAAACCTATGCTGTTATGACAACTAATTATGGTTCAGTTGACACCCAGTTTGTCAATAGCCAAGGGAAACAGGTCGATGTTTTGGCTGGGACTGCTCATTTTTTGGAACATAAGCTATTTGAAAAAGAAGACCATGATGCTTTTGATGTGTTTGGCGAGTATGGTGCTGATGTTAATGCCTTTACGAGTTTTACGAAGACCAGTTTCCTTTTTTCAACTACGCAAAATTTGTCCAAGTGTTTAGAGACCTTGTTGGACTTTGTACAAGAACCTTATTTTTCTACACAAACAGTTGAAAAAGAGAAAGGGATCATCGGCGAAGAAATATCGATGTATGATGATGATGCCGACTGGCAGCTTTTTTTTGGGATACTAAAAAATCTATATCCCAAAGATCCCTTGAGTGTCGACATTGCGGGTACGAAAGATACAATTGCCCAGATCGATCCTCAAGTATTGTATGATTGTTATAACGAATATTATCAGCCGGCTAACATGGACCTTTTTGTGGTTGGAGGTTTTGATCTGACTGAAGTATTGGATGTTATTGAAGCTGACCAAGCAAAAAAAGATTTTAACGCTTTCCAAAATAATAATGAATTGCCGCTGTTTTTAGGCAAGTCAGGCAGCGACATTCGCACTTTTGCCGAAAAAACTTTAAATGTGACTCGTCCGAAGTCCATGATCGGGATCAAAGGGATGCAGGAAACGCCGCAAAAAAGGGCAGGATTAAAGTATAAGTTAGAACTTGAATTGGGACTATATTTATTATTCGGTGAATCTTCCTTACTGTTCCAGGAGCTGTTTCAAGCTGGAATAGTTGATGATTCATTCAACTATGAGTTGGAAATGGAACGCGGTTTTCATTTTGCTGTGATCTCGGGTGATACTTTTCGTTTTGAAGAAATGGAAGAGAGGATCAAAAAGACTATTGCTCATGCGCCTGAGATATTAGCCAATTCTTCGACAGAGCTGGAACTCGCCAAAAAAGAATTTTTAGGTCAATATATTCAGGCGCAAAATTCTCTTGAAAGTATTGCTAACGGCTATGACGGAAAATTGTTCGACCATGCTACTTTGTTTGATTATGCTGAGTTGGTCCCACAAGTTTCATTAGCTGATGTTTGTGCGGCAATCGAAAGATTATTTCGGCCACAAGTTATCAGTACGTTTAGGGTAATGCCAGTAAATGAAGAAAAATAATGTAGTGAAACTATTTTTGGTAATTTGAAAGGAGAAATTCTATGCAATGGGCTCTTATTTTAGGAGCGTCTGGAGATATTGGCAAACAGACAGCCGTTGACTTGGCGAAGGCCGGATGGTCGCTTTATTTGCATTATTTTAAAGGAAAACAAACGGCGGTCAAACTACAAAAGCAGCTGCATGAAAGGTATCCGGACCAAGATTTTCTCTTGATACAAGCAGATCTTTCTCAAAACAGCAGTGTGTCTCAGATAATAAGCCAGCTCTTTTCTCTTAATGCTGTGATTTTTGCACAAGGAACGACTGACTACGGTCTTTTTGCCGAGGCTGCCCCCCAAGCATTGAGTAAAATGTTAACTATGCAAGTTGAGCTGCCCTTACAGTTGATTCAGTCTGTACAAGACAAGCTGGCACTTTCAGGGCAAGGACGGGTCGTTTTTGTAGGGTCTGTGTATGGCGGTGCAGGAAGTGCGATGGAAGTTGGTTATTCCACGGTCAAAGGGGCTTTGAGTGCTTTTGCTTCTGCTTATAGTAAAGAAGTTGCTTCTTTAGGTATTACAGTTAATGTGATCGCTCCCGGAGCAGTTTCGACCAGAATGAATATGACCTTTTCTGCCGCAGAACGGGCCGAAGTTGCCGCAGAGATCCCAGCTGGGTACTTTGCTCAGACAAGTGAGATCAGTTACTGGATCAAGGCGTTTTTGGACAAACAGGCAGGGTATTTGACCGGGCAGACTATCTATGTCACAGGTGGATGGTTAAAATAATGATTTCTTAATGAAATGCATTATCTTCCTATGCTATACTATTATTGTTTAAAAGTATCTAAATTAAGCAAAGATATGGAGTAATAAAAGTGAGTGAAATCGGACAAACATTAAAAAATGCGCGGGTCGATCAAGGTTTGACCCTTGATGATCTACAACAAACAACAAAAATTCAAAAGCGTTATTTGATTGCGATCGAAGAAGAAAATTTTGATGTACTTCCAGGCGATTTTTACGTTAGAGCATTTATTCGCGAATATGCTGAAACGGTAGGCCTTGATGCGGATGAGTTGTTGGCTTCGATCGATAAAGAGCTTGGGCAACATGAAGAAGAAAAAACTCAAACTAATGAGACTGTTTCACGGATGAATTTGCGTGAAAAAAATAAAGATACTGAAATGGGCAACGGACAAAAATTGCTTAATTATTTGCCGACTATTGTGATCGTTGTCGTTGTGGTAGCTATTATTGGAACTGTTTTCGGAGTTTCTTATAATAACAAGCGGCAAGCACAAAAGTCAGTTAATACTGATGTCAAAGTTTCATCTGCAGTTTCAACGTCCAAGAAACCTGCAGCTAAAAGCTCAAATTCTTCGTCAAGTAAAGCAAGTTCCCAGTCTAAGCAAGAAACAAGCCAAAAGAAAACTAAAAAAGCTAAGAAATCTAAACAAAAGATCCGGTTAACTCAAAACTCAGGCTCCAGCTTTACCTATAATATGACAAATGCTCCCAAAACCAACAAAGTTTCGTTAAAGGTTTCTGGCGGTAATGCTTGGAATGCTGTTTCAGTCAATGGTAGTCAGACTTGGCAAGGGACCTTGGCACAAGGGGAAGATCATACGGTAAATATTCCTGAAGGTGCAACTAGCGTGACTATTCAGCTAGGAAATTCAAAGGCTACTTCGATCAAGATCAATAAAAAGAAGTTCAATTTTTTGAAGGATAATGCCGATTTAACTGTCCGGACGATCACGCTCCAGCTAAATGGCACAAGTGATAGTCAAGAGAGTACCAGTTCAGTAGATCAAACTAGTTCAAGTAGTACCCAAACAACTACGGGAACACAGTCTGAACAAAATACAAGTACGACATCAAATACTAATAATGGTACTAATCAATAATAAGGAGTGGAGTATTTTATGAATCTTCCTAATAAATTAACGGTCATCCGCATTATTTTGATCCCCGTTTTTATTTTAGTTTTAGCTTTACCCCTCGATTGGGGTTCTGTGACTGTCGCTGGAACTACCATCCCGGTGACAGAATTAGTTGCTGCAATTATTTTTGCAGTCGCTTCATTAACCGACTTTGCAGATGGGCAGATCGCACGGCGCAATCATTTAGTCACGAATTTTGGTAAATTTGCTGACCCGCTTGCGGATAAAATGTTAGTGATGACTGCATTTATCTTTCTAGTTGCTTTAGACAAGGCACCGGCTTGGGTCGTAACGATCATCGTGTGTCGTGAATTAGCAGTTACTGGTTTGCGTCTGATCGTTGTCGAAAATAATGGTGAAGTAATGGCCGCCGCTATGCCCGGCAAAATTAAAACAACTTCGCAGATGTTTTCGATCATCTTCTTATTCTTGAATAATGTATTTTTCGCAAATATTCATTTTCCAATCGGTGAGATCCTCTTATATATTTGCTTATTCTTCACGATTTACTCTGGAATAGAATATTTCTACAACGCGCGCGCTGTCTTTGCTGACTCATTTGGCAATTAATTTTAAAAAATAGCAATAATTTGCTGGGACCACGACTAGAAAAATTTAAGTCGTCGGTCTTTTTTTAGTTCAACAATGGAATTTCACTCTAGTGGTATGATAGGAACTATACTAAAAAATAAATTTTAAGAAATTTTTTCACACCTGAATTATTCATACTTTTCGTTGCAGTT
>NZ_AZFI01000065.1 GCF_001435755.1 Ligilactobacillus acidipiscis DSM 15836
CATCAACACTAAAAAGTTTAGACCCGTTTTTGTTTTCAAACTAATATATTCATTTAATAATTTTTAAGCGTTCGTTGGATCTCGCGCTCTTGATCGCGACGCTTAATAGATTCACGTTTATCATAATCATGCTTACCTTGGGCAATACCGATCAAGACCTTCGCAAAACCATGCTTGATATAGACTTTAAGAGGAACCAGAGTCACGCCCTTTTTGGAAGTTTCTTGTTCCAAACGCATGATTTCTTTTTTATGCAACAAAAGTTTACGGTTACGCAACGGATCATGATTAAATTGATTACCCTGATCATAAGGTGAAATATGCACGTTTTGCAACCATGCTTCGCCATTCCTGATTTGGGCAAATCCATCTTTTAGATTGATCCGTGCAGCACGAACCGATTTAATTTCAGTTCCAGTTAAAGACACACCAGCCTCAACGGTATCCAAAATATAATAATCATGACTGGCTTTACGATTTTGAGCCAAGGGACGTGAATGTTGTTTCTGTTTTGCCATTCAAATCATCTCCGTATTGTACAAATGTCTTAAAAAGAATAGTTTTCTTAAACATAAATGTCAAGAAATTGGAAATAAGTACAATTACACATCAGTGATCATCTATTCTTACGATGCTGCTTGTTTCCTTTGAAATTTTGGTGTGACTGGTGGGAATGTTGTCCAGACGCTTTATTAGGACGCGAACCATTATTACTGTGACGATTCCCACCTTGGTGCTTATACTTTCCTTTGTTATGAAAGTTACCATTGCGTCTTTGTTGGTCATTATGTCGTTTAGGACGACGGTCAGGTAATTCGACCCCATCAAGCAAATCAGTCTTCGGCGCATGACCTGGATCTGCTAAAGTAAAGTCGACTTCTTTTTGTTCGACATTAACATTGATCAACTTAACTCTGACAGGTTGACCGATACGATAGGTCTGCTTAGTCCGACGGCCAACCAATGCCATTTGTTTTTCTAAATACTCATAATAATCATCTTGGATCTGACTGATATGGATCAAGCCTTCAACAGTATTCGGCAAAGCGATGAACATCCCAAACTTAGTCACAGAACTGACCACAGCATCAAATTCCTCACCAACATGATCTGACATAAATTCTGCCTTTTTCATAGCGTCAGTATCACGTTCGGCAGAAATTCCCCGTCTTTCAGCATCAGAACTATGTGTGGTGATCTCATCTAATTGATCCGCATATTTTTCCTGTGCTTCATCACCGATCCCATTTTCCAAGTAAAAATGAATCAAACGATGGACCATTAAATCAGGATACCGGCGGATTGGAGAAGTAAAATGAGTATAATCAGCAGCAGCGATCCCAAAATGGCCTAAAGGTTCTGGTGAATATTTAGCCTGTTGCATGGATCGCAGCAGCATAGTCGAAACCATGGCTTCCTCAGGTTTATCAGCAACTTTTTTCAAAATGTTTTGTAACATCTTGGGTTTGATCTCTGTTTTTTTACCAGTAACTTCGACTCCCAAACCTCCAAGCATTTCAAAGAATGTATCGATTTTTTCGGGTTTAGGACTTTCATGGATCCGATAAACGAATGGTACCTTTAACTTATGAAAATGTGCTGCAACTGTTTCGTTGGCAGCCAACATAAATGACTCGACCATTCTTTCACTGGTTCCACGTTCTCTGAGCTGAATATCCGTTGGGTGCCCCTGCTCATCAACAATAATCTTTGCTTCTGTATCGTCGAATTCGATCGCGCCACGACGTTTACGCATTTTCAACAAGATTTTATGCAATTCCGCCATGTCTTGAAACATCGGTACTAAATCAGCATAACGATCCATCGTTTTTTGGTCATGTGACTCAACGATTTTATTGATGGCAATATAAGTCATCCGTTCAGTTGACTTAATAATACTTGGAAAGATCCTGTGATCAACTACATGACCATCAGGGTCGATCTCCATCTCACAAGTCATCGTACATCTTTCGACGTGTGGATTTAAAGAACAGATGCCATTTGAAAGTTTGGGCGGCAGCATTGGGATCACACGGTCTGTTAAATAAACAGATGTCCCACGCTCAAAGGCTTCACGATTTAAAGCCGTGCCCGGAGTAACATAATGTGAAACATCAGCAATGTGCACACCTAAGTGAAAATTGCCATTGTCCATCTTCCAAACATTAACTGCATCATCCAAGTCTTTTGATTCAATACTATCGATCGTAACTAAATTTTGATCAGTTAAATCTTCGCGACCAGCTTTTTCTTCATCTGTAACATGGTCTGGAATAGCCTCTGCTTCATCCATAACATCTTCGGGAAATTCATGTGGAATTTCATGCTCGTAAACGATCTGTAAAATATCCATTCCAGGATCATTCACATTTCCCAAAATTTTGACGGCTACACCCTTCAATATCCCGGGCAATGCCGCACTTGGATAAGCAGAAATATCTGCCAAAATAACTTCACCGGCCACCGGGTGAAGTCCTTTATCTTCTAGTAAAAACTTGAAGTTAGACAACTTCTTGTCTTTTAAGTGAACTGTCCCAATAATACCAGCGGGCAAATTTTCATCTTCAGCAGATTGAAATTCACCAACCACCTGAGACAAGGAATGGTTTAAGATCTCAACGATTTTTCCTTCTGGACGTTTATTGATCGTTGGGTCTCCATCACCGATCTTTTCAATTTTGACTTCATCCCCATTTAAAGCAGAGAGGGTTGCCGTTGGGTTGATGAAAAAATCGGGCTCTTCAGGGTCAACAGTTACAAAACCGTAGCCGCGATCATTTGCATGAAATATTCCCATTAAGTTTTCAGAGTCAGCACTTTGTGCTAATGAAAAATTGCCTTCATCATCTAAATCTACTTTCTTATCATGTTCCATTTGAGTCAGTGCCTGAACAACAAACTTAAACTGTCCTGCACCTTCCATACCGAGTTTTTGAACCAGTTCACCAACTGCAAATTTTTTAGTTGGTTCTGCTTGAAAAAGCTCGGTTAATTTTTCAATAATCTTTTCTTTATTCATCTAAATCCCCGTATCATAACAATTTTGACTTTTACCAAACAAAAAACCCTCCTGTTTCATACTGTGCAGGAGGTTTACTTCAAAGTTAGTGTGAAGAAATATATACCAAAGCCAGCGCCAAAGCGAAAAATAACACTCCTAAAACAACTGTAACTCTCTGCATAAAAGCTTCAAAACCACGTGGCTTTTGTTTACTAAATAGGTCTGTTGCTCCGCCGGACAATGCCGAAGCAGCATTATCATTCTTTGCTGGTTGCATCAAAACAGCGATGATGATCAAGACTGAGTCGATCAGCAATAGGGTCAATAATGTATTGTACAAACAAGTTTCCTCCTTACCTATCTAGGTGTAACCTACATCCATTCTAATTTAGCACAAAACAGCCGATAAAACAACCAGAGTATCACTAATATGGCTATATTCAACTGTCATTATAGCAAAAACTTTATTAGGATGTATACAAAAAACCCGTACCTAAACAGTCGGGCCAAATCGATCTGGTCTGTGTTTAAATACGAGCTTTTTCAGGATCTACTGCTTATTTGTTGAAGTTAACTAATTGCAAGTATGATTCAGGAACTAATGAAGCACCACCGACTAAACCGCCATCGATATCTTCTTTAGACATTAATTCTTTAACGTTAGCAGGTTTAACTGAGCCACCGTACTGAATGCGAACTTTATCAGCAACTGTTTGATCATACAATTTAGCAACTGTTTGCCGAACGATCGCGCAAACTTCTTCAGCTTGGTCGGAACTAGCTGTTTTGCCAGTACCAATAGCCCAGATTGGTTCATAAGCAATAACAAGAGAAGAAACTTGGTCAGCTGTCAAATCTTTCAAAGCAGCTGTAACTTGTCCTTCGACCCATTCTTGATATTTACCAGCTTCACGAGTTTCAAGAGTCTCACCACAGCAAATGATAGGTGTGAGACCATTTCTGAAGATCGCATGAGCTTTTTTGTTGATGTCTTCATCTGTTTCATGGAAATATTCACGACGCTCTGAGTGGCCGATGATCACATAGTCAACGCCNAACTTTTGGTGAAGTTTCACCAGTAAAGGCACCTTCGTCTTCAAAATAACTGTTTTCAGCAGCCACTTTAAGACTTGAACCCTTAGCATTTTCAAGCAATGCAGGCAAGTCAACAGCCGGTGCGCCGATCACAGCTTCAACGCTGCCGTCAGTAGGCAGTTGATCCTTAACAGCTTTAACGAATTCAGCAGTTTGTTCTGGATTCATGTTTAATTTCCAGTTACCTGCGATAATTGGTGTACGCATAAAATATACCTCTCCTTCAAAAAAATAATTGCGGGCAAAACCAATACTCGCAATTATAATAAATTTTTTATTTTCCTAGATTATTTGTTGGAAACTGCAGCAATACCAGGTAATTCTTTACCTTCAAGATATTCAAGTGATGCACCGCCACCAGTAGAAATATGAGTAAGCTTGTCGCCTACACCAAGTTCCTTAACAGCAGCAGTCGAATCGCCACCACCAACGATAGTAGATGCGTCAGTTAAAGTACCTAAGAATTTACCTACTTCAAGAGTACCTTTAGCAAAGTTGCTCATTTCGAATACACCCATTGGGCCATTCCAAACAACTGTCTTAGCATCTTTCAAAGTATCCTTGAACAATTCGATTGACTTAGGACCGATATCTAAAGCCATTTCACCATCAGGAATGTCTCCTTCTACAACTTCACTAGGAGCGTCATTCTTAAATTCAGGTGCAACAACATTATCAACTGGTAATACTAACTTGTCGCCAGCTTTTTCAATAATTTGCTTAGCAAGATCGATCTTATCTTCTTCAACAAGAGAATTACCGATCTTGATACCTTTAGCAGCATAGAATGTATAAGTCATCCCACCACCGATAACAACTTTGTCAGCTTTTGATAACAAATGATCGATGACACCGATCTTATCTGAAACTTTAGCACCACCCAGGATAGCAACAAATGGATGTTTAGGATCATCCACAGCATTACCCAAGAACTTGATTTCTTTTTCTAACAAGAAACCAGCAGCGACTTGGTCCATGTTACTTGCAATACCAACGTTAGAAGCATGTGAACGGTGAGCAGTACCGAAAGCATCGTTGACATAAACGTCACCAAGCGATGCCCAGTATTTACCAAGTTCAGGATCGTTACCTGATTCTTTTTTGCCGTCTAAATCTTCGAAACGAGTATTTTCAACTAACAAAACATCGCCATCAGATAATTTGTCGATTGCTTCTTCTAATTGAGGTCCACGTGTTACAGGAACGAAAGTAACTGGTTTGTCGAGTAATTCAGCCAAATGCTGTGCAACTGGACGAAGAGTTAATTCTTTCTTGTCTTCTTCCTTCTTAACACGGCCAAGGTGTGAGAACAAGATAGCCTTTCCGCCATTTTCAGTAACATATTTAATGGTTGGAAGTGCAGCTACCATTCGGTTATCATCACCGATTTTGCCGTCTTTCAAAGGGACATTAAAGTCAACACGGATCAAGACTTTTTTTCCTTTAAGATCTTTCAGATCTGAAACTGTTAATTTAGCCATTGAAAACCCTCCATTGATTTTTCCCGAGTTCAAGACAATATCTTTAATATAGTTAAAAACATCGACTGGACCCTTGCTTATTCAAAGAAAAAGCGGGAGGAGTTTTGCCTCCCCCCGCCTTAATTAGCGCCACGCAGGCGTAATATTCGATTATTTACCGAATATTAAAGCATGCTAGCAAATTTTTCAAGTGTACGGATCATTTGAGCTGTAAAGCCTGATTCATTGTCGTACCAAGCAACAGTCTTAACAACTTGTCCTTCACCACTACCAACAACTTGTGTTTGTGTTGGGTCAAAGATCGAACCAAATGTTGTTCCGATAACGTCTGAAGAAACGATACCATCATTGTTATAACCAAATGATTCGTTGTTGTCAGTAACTTTCTTAACAGCTTCGTTAACTTCATCAGCAGAAACTTCTTTATTCAAAGTTGTTACCAATTCTGTCAATGAACCTGTGATAACTGGTACACGTTGTGCATGTCCATCCAATTTACCATTCAATTCTGGAACAACCAAGCCAAGGGCTTTAGCAGCACCAGTTGAATGAGGAATTGTGTTTTGAGCAGCAGCACGTGCGTTACGAACGTTACCCTTCTTGTCAGGACCATCTTGTAATAACTGTGTAGCTGTGTAAGCATGAACAGTTGTCATTGTACCTGCTTTGATACCAAATGCATCGTTAACAGCCTTTGCAAGAGGTGCCAAGCAGTTTGTTGTACATGATGCAGCTGAAACCATCTTGTCATCTGCTGTCATGATGTCATCGTTAACGCCATAAACGATAGTCTTCATGTCACCAGCTGGTGCTGAAACAAGAACACGCTTTGCGCCTGCATCCAAGTGAGCAGTTGCTTTTTCTGTAGAAGTATAGAAACCTGTTGATTCAAGTACTAATTCTACGTCGTCATTCTTAACCCAAGGAATGTTATGTGCATCTGCTTCAGCATATACAGGGATAGTCTTGCCATCAACAACAAGTGCGTTGTCTGTTGCGGAAACTTCAGCGTCAAACTGACCATGAGCTGTATCGTACTTCAACAAATGAGCGAGCATTGCTGGTGAAGTCAAATCATTGATTGCAACAACTTCCAAGTCCTTTGATGTTTCTGCAATACGACGGAATGCCAAACGGCCGATACGGCCAAAGCCATTAATACCTACTTTAGTAGTCATACTAAAATTTTCCTCCTTTAGGAAATAAAAAATTTATTTTAAAAAGTAATGCGGCTAAACACTACCCTTTTAAAATCATGTTAGCAGCTCCTTGATCAGTAATCAAATAAGTCTGACTAGGAGCAATTTTCATGTATGCTGCGATCGCATGGCCTTTAGATCTTCCTCCAGCCACGGCAACAACACACTTCATCGAAGCGAGATCCTCTAATTGCAATCCGATCCGGGAAAGTTTTTGGATCACCTCTCCTTTTTCATTGAAGAAATAACCAAACGCTTCTCCGACAGCACCCTGTTTTTTCAGCGAATCAATGGCAGTTTGAGACATGGAACGTCTTTTTGCCATCGGTATCGCCTCACCGATGCTATGGATCACCGCGTTACTTTGCTTGATCAATTTGATCACTTCACGAACAGCAGGTTCGCGCAACAACGGCTCATAAGTTTTCTCGCTAACATGTTCAGGAACATAGAGCGCTCTGTGCTGACCATTAGTCCTAGCAGCCATCTGAGCACAAATATTATTAGCCTGAACATCTACTCTTTCTCCGATCCCACCACGAGCAGGAACGAACATTAAATCGCGCCCGGTGCTTAATTTAGGATCCAATGAATTTGCCACCGCCGCCATAGTGGTCCCGCCCATTACAGCAATTATATTGCGCCCTTCAGGTAACAAAGCCTGCAAAATTTCATTTACAGTCTGCCCCATCGAACACGTGACACTCTCATCTTCATCACTATCACCAGGTACCACCATGCAACGACTGCCGCCGAACAAAGCAGTTAACTTGTTCTCAGTTGCTTGAAGGGTAAGCATCTGATCCATAAACTCATCCAAACCAGAAGCGATCAACACACCATCTTCCGTCAGAGACATCCCCGATTTGCTAGAATCGATCATGCCATGTTCTTTCAAAAAATCTGTTTCAGTCCGTAAGGCTCTTTCACTTAACTCAAGTTTTGCAGCTAAACTTCGACGCCCCACTGGTTGATCATTCCTAATACTCTTCAAGATCAGAAACCGGCGACTTAAGACATTGATCATATCGGGAACGACAGTTTGAATCCATTCAAGCTCACGTTTCATCGAACGTCTCTCCCTTGGGACTGATAATGTCCAACAATCTATTTAAATAAGCGATACAGTTCAACTGAAAAACCAGTGAACTGTTTTCTTATTTACAAGTGAATTATAACAACAAAATAAAGGCATTGCAAGTTTTAGACTGGATTTTTTTCAAACCTCACGGCTGCTTTTTCATGAAAATATTGCTTTTATACTCAATTAGACCACACATAACGGCAATTCTTGTGAAAATACGAATTATTATTGTGAAAAAGCTAATTCACTTATGAAATTTGTGAACTTTTATTTTCTGCTAATATTTTTTTCTTTTTGACGAGCTCTCAATATTTAATTGCTCGCGATACTTTGCCACAGTTCTGCGGGACACTTTCAGTCCCTCTTGAGCCAAAAGCTGACTGATCTTTTGATCTGATAATGGTTTATGTTTGTCTTCAGCCATTATTTTAGCCTTGATCCGCGCCTTGACATCATTTGCAGTTAAAACTGCGCCTTCCGTACTATAATTAACGGCCTGTGTGAAGAAATGCTTCAACTCATACACACCATGATCAGTTTGAAGGTATTTTCCATTGACAGTCCGACTGATCGTCGATTCGTGTAATTGAAGCGAGTTGGCCAGGTCTCGTAATAACAACGGAGTCAAAGGCTGAGCCGGGTCAACCAAAAAACTTTTTTGCCGCTTAATGATCTCACGACCTACCCGTAATAGTGTCGAGCCTCTTTGTTCAATGTCCCGATAGATCTGGGCATATTCTTTTTTCTTATCTTCGGCATATTTTCTTACTTGCGGGTCATCAGTATTGACCATCTCATCAAAATAGTTGTCTCTAAAAGCGACCCTAGGCAGAGTCTGTTTGGTCGTCTTCACATCCAATTCATTATTGCCGTTTTTTTTCAAAACCAGATCCGGCTGGATATAACCGATCTCATCTTGACTATACTCTGAACCTGGAGCTGGGGAGAGAGTTTGGACATAATCCAAAATAGCTTGGATCTGTGACATACTGATCTCATATTTTTGTGTAAGTGGCTCCCAACGACGATCAACAAAATCTGTGAAATCATTTTGCAAGATCTTTTCGGCATCTGCGGGAGCAAGATCATCATTTCTAATCTGCAAGAGCAGGCATTCTTGCAAATTTCTGGCTCCAACACCAGGTGGATCTAAACTTTGCAAAAGTGTCAACGCATCGATCAATGTAATTTTGTCGATCAATTCACTTTTTATCAATTCTTCCAGGTCCAAGTCTAAATAGCCGTTAGAATCTAAATGATTTACTAAAAAAATGACCCACCCCCGCAGAGGAGTTTTTCTCATAGTCAAATGAACTTGTTCTAATAAATAATCAAACAAAGACTGCCCTTGTCTTGAGGCAGTGTACTGTGTCCAATCATTTTCACTATTGGCTGCTTTTGTTGTACTGATAACATTAGAAGCAGTACTTGTCTTCCTTGGGTTCACTACTATAAATGGATTTTCTAATTCTTGTTGTTTCAAAAAAATTTGCAATTCATCCGCACTGAACTTTAGCATCCTGATCGACTGTTGCATTCTTTGAGTCATTGCCAGTTTTTGAATTTGATTTTGTTGTTGACCAAGATCTTGTCGCAGTGCCATAAGACTTCTCCTTTTTAAATTCAATGGAACGATTTCTTTAAATTTATCTTGTAATTTAATACCATTTAAGTTAGAATAATCAAGTACGCGCCGGTAGTGTAATGGATCGCACACAAGATTCCGGTTCTTGTAATCAGGGTTCGACTCCCTGCTGGCGCATGGTTGAATTTCAGCTACTTTAAAAAATTGCTCTTATGCTTGATAAATCAACATTTTTTATTAAGTAACGTTTCTGTGAAATTCACTGTTTTTCAATAAAAATACGGTGCTTCTAAAACAAAAAAAGCTCGCGAGCATGGTTTGAACGTCATTAGGGCGTTCTTTTTTTGTCCTTGTTTATTATAGCATATTGGCCACGTAATAAAATAGTTGCTCTGTGATTGATTGGCATTTATTCAAGGCATTTTGTTTATCCAAAAATAACCGTACATTAAAAGGTAAAGTCTTTAAGTACCAACTTAATAAAACCACATTTTCTATCTAGTTTCTATCTAGTTTCTATCAATGTTTACACACAGTCACTTACTACCGTAATGAATCGAGATTAAAACACGCCTCTGCACATTAAATTATGGTAATTCCTTTTCCTTTTGAAAGATAACGGATAGTCCTGATTGAACTTAAATATTAGCTTTTATCATTTGCATAAAGCATCAATCAATAATAGGTGCTACGTGATTATTCTAATTCCGTCTTTTTATCGATATTCTTTCTCTACAGTTAGAGCCCTGTTTGTGAAGTTTGTGAAGTAGCTGTCTACATTTAGCGAAATTGCTTTCTTTATATCTCCTTTTCGATCCAGAGTCCAAACGTTAAACATCTTGTTTACGTCGTGGGTGTTGCGAACATTTTTTCTAGTCATTAAAGATTCATTAGCTCCTATTATATCAACATAATTAGCAGTTAAAGCTTCATCTAATCCTATCTGAGTTCCTACCAAAAGTAGTTTTGGCATATTAGGAAATACTTTGTCTAAAGCATGTAAAGTATTCAGATCTCCTGCTTGAACGATGATATATTTTTCTAAATTATATTTTTCCTCAATTGTCAAGTTAAGTGCAACACT
>NZ_AZFI01000066.1 GCF_001435755.1 Ligilactobacillus acidipiscis DSM 15836
TAAGGGAAAAGTATGAATAATTCAGGTTAATGGTACTTTCTTTGCATCAAAGATTTTTCTCAGGTTTTACCTAATAAGATACTTGTATATTCATAGCCTGTTTTGGTTATATTAAAATATCATTTGTTTATATTGCATGTAATGACCAATACTACGTTTTATGACATACTTTATTTGTTATTCTCCAATTTCCTTTCGTAGATTATGAATGCTACTGATGCCTGCCTGCATAACATTTTCAACATATTTATCAAAGTTTTCAACGGATTCTTTTGAAACTATTGCTTCCAGTACCATTCCTAAATTAGCACCGGTTATACATTCAAAATTTAATTTTTCCATAGAAGCAGCAGTAACATTTGTGGGGCTTCCTCCAGGAATGTCGGTTAATACTAAAACCTGCCCATTTTTTGATTTTTCAGCGATGGCAGTTTTTACAACCTTTTCAAACTCTGCAATACTATTGCCAGGGTTTAACGAATAGGTAAAGACGTTTGTTGGTTCACCTGAAATTATAGTGCTGGCATTTAATAGTCCCTTTGATAAACTTCCATGAGTAACAATTATTAAACTTATCATTTAACACAATCCTTTCTTGTTCTACTCAATTTTTTAGTAGCAAAAAATGTGCCAACTCAGGAATTATTCCAAATAAAAGAATTTTATTGGTTTAGGGAATAATGTGTATCAAAAATTTCGACAATATATGCTAGCTCTGTATCAGGAATTTCTATAAAATAATCATTCTCAATTTCTTTAAAGGAACATTTGATAGTTTTAAATAGTTCAGGATTTCTTTGCTTGAATTTTTGAACGTTATTGTAAGGTAAGGGCTTTTTTAGCATAATTCTTTCCACCATACTGGAGCAATGGAACATAAATTTAATTTTTAAGTCATCATTTTCAGGAATTTTTTGGTGGTTAGTGATTCTGGTTAATGTTTTTTGTAACCTTGATATGACTTTTTTAGGGTCAATGAATAAGAGAAATTGTCCTAAAGAATCAATCATTTTTTGGTTAGAAAATGAAAAAGATTTTGGAGTGATTTTTTCCATTAAAAAATCACTTTTCAAAGAATTAAATAGATTATCAAGCGTTGCACTAGGTAATTGCGACTTTCTCGTTGCCTCTAAAAGCATTGGGGTGCTTATTGGAGAAATGTTTCTGACTTGATGATTGGTTTTTTCCTGTATCAAATTTGCAAATAACGACAGGGAGCCCATATCAGAAAGAATTAACACCCCGTGTCCATTGTCTATTCTTTCAATTGTATTTAATACTTTTTTGAATATTTTGTCTGTGCCTTCGTCTAAGGGCAAGTCGATTCCAATCGCATGTGTTGAATTTAAAAATGAATTAACCACTTCACACATACTTGATGCAATGTTATCCCCGTGGGAAAGAGCCAAAATACCAATGCTTTTTTGATTTTTTTTTTTGGACATGTGTAAAAGCATTGTTAGAAAGGTTAATTCTCCTTCCGGAATATAAAAATCGATCAGCTGATTTAGTCTCTTTCTGATATCTAGTGCTAATGTATATTCTTGTGGATACTGTTGCTTAACTGAAGTAGTTTGTGGATACTTGGGAATATTTTTTGAATAAATCCTATTCTTTAATGTATTAATGTGCAGCATTAACCCTAATATAGTATTCTTGTGGAGGTTTAACTGTAGTTCAGTCAATGTTGTTTTTACTGCCGTATATACAGAATAATTTATTATTTTGGTGATGGTTTGTGACCTATCAAGCTCTTCAAAAGCATCTATTTGCTGGTAAAAGCCCTTTGCTGCCACATATGCTTCGTTTAAGCCAGTGTTGTGCAAATATTCTTTTTTACTTGAAACTTTAAAGCTAGGTTCAAGTGTAGCGTTGGGGGTTGTTAAATAGTTAGGAGATGACTCAGGATTATTTGACTTTGTAGAGTCAATTTCAATAGTTTCATTTAATCGTGATACCAAATCTTGAATTAGTACTTCTTGATATTTTTTTTCTTTAAAGTAAGATTTAATAGTTTTCTCTGGTAAGTCATTAAAAGTAATAGAAATTTTATTTTCTAAGACACCATTTTCTTTCATATAGGCTTTAGCACATGTTAACTTGATGTCTACCTTTAGTTGACCTAGATTACTTGGTGTTTTGTAATTTAATAAGGCTTCTATGACGGATTTATCTACAAGTAGAGAGGATCCTATTTGTTTTGCCTCGGCTTTAAAAAATAAATATATGTAATCTAGTTTCTCGGTTGGAAAACGGTCATCTAAATCTGGTAAATTTACTGAAACAGGAATTCTACGAGTAAAAGTTCTTAATAAGGCAGAAGAGATATCCTCTGTTGTGGCCATGACAAAAAGAATGTGGCCAATAGTGTTTGGGGTTACCTGACCTAAACGACGATACGTTTGATTGTCAATTACCTGAAACAACATTTCTTGTGCTTGTGGCGGTAGTCTATGAACTTCATCTAAAAATAAGATACCATGTTCTGCTTGTTTGATAATTCCTTCTTTTGTGCTATTTGCTCCTGTAAAAGCCCCCTTTTCATATCCAAAAAGAAGTGACATTAATAATTGTGGGTTATCAACATAATCAGCACAATTAAAAGTGATCATTGGGGCGTTTTTTTTAAGAATACCTTTGCTTATGGCAAAATTGTAAAGATAACTAACCATTGTAGTTTTACCAACACCAGTAGATCCAGAAAGTAGGATATTCATACCGTATGGGGGATATAGTATTGCCGCTTTTAGCTGTTCTACTACAGATTTTAGACTTCCCTGATAACCAATCATTTTTTCAAAAGGGTCTTCAATTGCATTGTCTTTCTTTTTGACCGTTAGAAGCTTGCTTAGTTCCTCTTGTGTAAAAATGAAGTTATTTTTTTGTGGAAGATTTATTTTGGAAGCTAGTGCATTTACTGATAGATATAAAACAGGTTTTCCGCTGATCTTTATCACTTGTTTCTCTCTAAAAAGTTTATTAAGTTCTTTGCTGACGTTTGAGCGTGTTATATCAAGCTTCTTAGAAATATAACTTGTACTAATCCCAGAGTTTTGCTCTACACTTTCATTGAGGCTACCTTTGGTTTCTTCCTCCAAAAACATTTTTATACGGTCTTTTCTAGAAAATTGTCTCATAAAAGAACCCTCCTAATATCATGGTACAAAGACAATTGTATCAAATTTAAGCAAACAATTCATTATTAGTGATACACATTTGATACAGTTAAAGACATTATAAATAGAAAACCTGTAACCGCTTAATAGTTTGCTGTTGGCACACTTTTTGCTTCTTGATATTATGTAAAAGTGAAATATAGGAGGTTTTTTTATGGCAAACATAGCTTTATTGAGAGTCGATGATAGATTAGTACATGGACAGGTTGTTACAAAGTGGATCGGGGAAGCGGGAGCAAAGGAAATTGTAATTGTGGATGATTATTTGGCCACTAATACTTATTTAAGCAGTGTTTTCAAAATGGCTGCGCCTCATGGTGTAGAAGTCGTAACTTATTCTTCAGAAACTTTTGTGGAGAAGATTAATTCGGATAGTTTTGGAGAAGTACCTCTGCTGGTATTGTTTAAAAGCATTGAGATTTTAGGAAAAGTATATAGTTTAGGGTTTAAAAATAAAAATGTACAAATCGGGGGTATCGGAGCAAATTCAGATAGAAAAATAGTTTTCCAAAGTATTGCATTGTCAGAATCAGAAGCTCAGAAATTAAAAGAAATTCAACAGAAAGGAGTAAAAGTGATATTTCAAAGAGTACCCGATGAAAAGCCAAGTGATCTGTCAATGATTTTGAAAAAGAAGTTTAAAAATTTAATTTAGAGGTGAGTTATCGTGGATACAAAAATTACTATATTACAAGCAATTTTAATCGGATTATTTTATTGGTTTAGAGGATGTCGATTTGGATATACTTTTGGGGTTGTTACGATATTTTCACCTTTACCAGCAGCACTGTGGGTTGGTATTGTTTTAGGAGATATACCAACAGCTATGAAAGTTGGTGCAGCATTACAATTGATCTATTTGGGACTTCTAGTACCAGGTGGAGCAGCTCCTTCGGACCCTACAATTGCTGCTCTTGTTTCATGCTCTGTTGCTGTAGTTTCGAAAACTAATATTAATGCGGCTGTTGCATTGGCAGTTCCGATTGGTTTATTGGGTGTACAAATAAATAATATTGAATATATTATTAACGGCTTTTTAGCATCAAAAACAGATAAAAATGTAGAAGAGGCTAATACTAGAGGAATGTTTCGAACTTCTGTTATCTATCCTTCGGCGTATAAATTAATTTTATATGCGATACCGATGACTCTAGTACTATATTTTGGAGCAGCACAAATCGGTGGCCTAATAAATATGATCCCTCAAACTATTTTAAACGGATTAAATTTAGCCGGTGCTGTATTACCGGCAGTAGGTTTTGCTATTATTGTCCAGCAGATTGGGAAGAAGAGTCTACTTCCATATTTCTTAGCAGCATTCTTTTTGGAACAGTATAGTGGAATTCCTACCTTGGCAATTGCATTAGGTGGTTTATTCTTGGCATATTTGCATATAACTTTCACTTCAGATTCCAGTAAAGCAGCTAAGGAGGCATAGAGTATGAATAAAATTGTAGATAAAAGAGAAAAACAGGTTGAAAATAATAAGGAGAGTAAGATAACTAAAAAGGATTTAACAAAATCATGGTTGCTATGGTGGTTGTTTGCTGAAACAAACCATTCCTTTGAAAGAATGATGGGGCTTTCTTTTGGACTTTCTTTGTCTCCGATTTTGAAAAAAATTTATACAAAAAAAGAAGACTTAGTTGAGTCATTAAAAAGACATACTCAGTTTTTCAATACTAGTGGAAATTGGGGATCATTAATTCCTGGAATTGTTATTGCTATGGAAGAGCAGAAATCCAAGGAAAATGATATCCCTGAGGAAGCAATTGTAGGTACTAAAACAGGATTGATGGGAGCAATAGCAGGTGTCGGTGATACTATTGATTGGGGCATGTGGTTACCAATTATTTTTAGTTTGTTTATTCCCATGGCAAAAAATGGAAATGGATTAGCTGGGATACTTCCTTGGCTTATATTCATGGTGATTACTTTAGTTGAAAGCTATTTTCTCTTTCATCTAGGCTATAAATCCGGGACAGCATCTGTTGAAAAAGTTTTAGAAGGTGGCTTTGTTGACAAGCTGATCACAGGTGCAAGTGTTTTAGGACTTTTTATGATGGGTGGATTAGCTGCTTCATATGTGAAGGTGACCACACCTATAAAAATAGTTACTGCGGCAAAGGTTTTAAATATCCAAAAGGATATTCTTGATGCTATTGCTCCAGGAATTTTGCCTTTATTAGTAGTGGTTGGCGTATATTTTTATTTAGAAAAAGTTAGTAAAAACTATACCAAGGCTATGCTGTGGTTAATTCTTCTTTGCTTGATTTTTGGCGGATTTGGTATCTTGAAGTAGGAGGAGAAAAATGGCCTTATTGCATATTGATTTTAAGTCGTCAGTTTTAAATAAATCTAGTTCAATATACGCAATTACTCCTGAACCGACTAAAATAGATTCATGGAATGATTTGCAAGTATTATATTTATTACATGGTATGGGAGATGACCACACAAAGTGGATTAGGCGAACTAATGTTGAGCAATATGTTAAAAAGTATAACTTAGTCGTTATTAGTGCACAATTTGGAAAAAGTTTTTACTCTAATATGGTGTATGGTGAAAATTATTGGGATTTCTTAACTTCCGAGTTGCCATATTTAGTAGATAGAATGTTCCCAATATCAGATAAGAGAGAAGACAGATTCGTGGCAGGCTTGTCGATGGGTGGATTTGGCGCTTTTAAATGGGCTTTAAATTACCCTAAAATGTTTAGTAATGCTGCAAGCTTTTCAGGAGTTCTTTCTCTGCAGGACTTTTTTGAAATACGTAGTAAAAAGGTGCTCGAAGGGTTAAATATTAATAATTCGGTCGAACGTTTCAGGTCTCTAGCGAATTCAGTTATCGGGAACAAGGGCAAAATAGCCGGCACAAATAATGATTTGATTGAATTATTAAAACAAAATTCCAAGAGTAATTTACCCAACTTTTATCAATTTTGCGGAGATAAAGATCCAATTTTACAATTTAATAAAAAATTTAAAGAATGTGCAGAGAATATGCCACAACTTAATTATCAGTATTTTGAAAGCAGTGGGAAGCATGATTGGGTTTTCTGGAATAAGTGTTTGTTAAAGTATATCAATCTTTTACCTTTAAAAGAAGTGAGATGACATATTTTATAAACTATAATTTGGAAGAATTAAGTATGTGCTTAAATAGTTGATTTGTACGTATGACACTAAATCCCAGAAATTTTTTTGAAAAATATGTTAGTTATGAGCATAACTGCTAATTAAATTATATTTAAAGATGAAAACAGACTGCCTGAATACAGGGGTTAAGGATACAATGACTTAACTATAATTTAACTTTTACAAATTAACAGGTCAGGGATTACTGGACTTTAACGGGAAAATAGCATCCATTGTTTGCTTTTAATAATTTTGGCACTCCATACTGTGCCACTTTTGGCACTAGATTTTATTGAAAACGTATCCTGTAAGCCTTAACATAATTAGTGGAGATTCACAAAAGGGAAAGGTGTTCTTTCCCAATTGCATTAATTATTTTAATTACAAGAGGCAAAATAATTTGCTTACTTTGTAAAAGGAGGAAAAATAATGTCACAAGATGCTACAGCTTCGTCTGGGAAACCAAAGACGAGTTTGAAGGCTAAAGTGCAAAAGTTTGGCACATTTTTATCAGGAATGATTATGCCAAATATCGCAGCAATCATTGCTTGGGGCTTGATCACGGCGATTTTCTTAACGCCAGGAGGCTGGTTTCCAAATGCTACTATCAATAAACTAAGTGGACCAGCGCTTACGTATTTATTGCCATTATTGATCGGTTATACTGGTGGAAAGATGGTCGACGATGAGCGTGGAGCTGTTGTTGGTGCTATTGCTACGATCGGTTCCATTGTGGGTTCGAATGTTCCAATGTTCTTAGGTGCAATGATCATGGGCCCATTAGGCGGCTGGTGCATGAAGAAGTTTGATGATTTATTCCAAGACAAGATCAAGTCGGGTTTTGAAATGATCTACAATAATTTCTCAGCTGGTATTATGGGAATGCTGTTGGCAATTTTAGCTCAGGCAGTTGTGGGGCCGTTTGTGGTTGCAGGCAGCAAATTTATGGCTAGCGGTGTTGATTGGATCATTTCTGTTCATGCTTTACCATTAGCTAATTTGTTTATCGAACCTGCTAAGATTTTGTTCCTGAACAATGCTGTTGGTAATGGTATCTTAGTTCCACTTGGAATTCAGCAGGCTTCTAGTGCTGGAAAGTCAGTTTTATTCTTACTTGAATCTAATCCTGGACCTGGTATCGGTGTTTTACTTGCGTTTTGCCTGTTTGGTAAAGGTAGTGCTAAGTCTTCAGCTCCTGGAGCTGCAATTATCCAATTCTTTGGTGGGATCCATGAAATCTATTTCCCATACATCATGATGAAGCCTTCTTTATTCTTAGCAGTCATGGCTGGTGGTGTAACTGGGACATTTACTTTCCAATTGTTAGGTGCCGGTTTAAAGGCCGCTGCCTCACCTGGTTCAATAATTTCCATTTTATTGATGACGCCGAAAGGTGCATATTTGGCCGTACTTTCAGGTGTGCTCACCGCTGCGATCGTTTCATTTTTGGTTGCTGCGTTTATCTTGAAGAGAGACAAGTCAACGTCTGAAGATGATGATTTTGCAAGTAAACAAGCTCAAGTCTCAGCCATGAAATCTGAATCTAAGGGTAATGCAGCCAATACTAATGACACCCAAGTTAGTGGTCAAGGAATGGATTACTCAGATGTTAAAAAAGTTATTTTTGCTTGTGATGCTGGTATGGGTTCCTCAGCAATGGGAGCTTCTCTGTTAAGAGATAAATTTAAAAAAGCTGGTTTGCAAGATATTTCTGTAACTAATATGGCCGTTCGAAACCTAAAGGACGAAAATGGGTTATTAGTCGTGACACAAGAAGAGTTGCAAGAACGTGCTCAACAAAAAGCACCAAGCGCTTTGAGTGTTGCAGTCCAAAACTTTATGAATAGTCCGCGTTATGATGAGATCGTAGCTAATTTGAAAGTTGCCCAACAAGGAACAACTGATGAAAAAGAAAACTCTCGACCTACGACTAATTCTCAGTCAGGAAAGCAAGAGTTTGGCGGAATTGATTTCTCTCAAGTTAAAGAGATTGATTTTATCCACCATGATGAACATACTGGTTCTGCAACGATGGCAACCAGCATGTTGAAAACGCAGCTTGAAAAAGCTGGTAAGAAAACGACCGTTAAACGTGTTTCAATTGATGATGTTGTTGATGACAAGGACAGATTAGTGATCTCAACACCGGAAACTATTAAAAACTTGAAGACTCGTTATACTAATGTTCAATCATTGTCTGTAGCTGATTTACGAGACCAAAAGCTGAGTGATATCGTGGAAAGGGTACAATAAGAGGGTAGTAATTTAGGAATCAAGCATAATGAGATGAGTTCTGTAAAGAATGTTCCGAAGGAAAGAGAGGCGTTTAGCAAATGGATCTACAAAAAGATATGGTCTTGTTAAACCAAAGTGTTCCTAATAAAACAGAGGCTATTAAATTAGCAGGCAAGTTGTTAGTGGATGCAGGTTGTGTTGAGCCGAAATATGTTGATGCAATGATTGCCAGGGACAACGACGTTTCGACTTATATGGGGAATTTTATTGCTATTCCACATGGTACAGATGAGGGAAAGCAATATATTAAAAAGACTGGGATCTCGGTCGTTCAGGTCCCGATGGGTGTCGATTTTAGCGAAGATAAAGAGACTGACAACACAGTAACAGTTGTTTTTGGGATTGCAGGTAAGAACAATGAACACTTGGATATTCTTTCGCAAATTGCATTGTTTTGTAGTCACATCGACAATGTTGCGAAGTTAGCCGATGCGCAGTCACCACAAGAGGTTATAGATTTATTGAAAGAGGTTGAAAACTAATGAAAGCAGTTCATTTTGGAGCAGGTAACATTGGTCGCGGTTTTATTGGAGAAACATTAGCCGCAAATGATTTTTCAATTGATTTTGTAGACGTTGATGATACGATTATTTCCGCACTGAATTCACGGCATGAATATGACATCGAGCTGGCTGCACCTAGCCAAGAAAAGATCCATGTTGAAAATGTCGATGGTATCAATAATGGCAAAGAACCCGAAAAGGTTGTGGCAGCCATTGCGGAAACTAACTTGGTTACAACTGCGATCGGTCCTAAGATCTTACAATTTATCGCACCTTTGATCGCAGAAGGCTTGGTTGCTCGTAAGAAACAAGGCAACACACAAAAGGTTGATGTGATTGCTTGTGAAAACATGATCGGTGGCTCAGCTCATCTAAAGGACGAAGTATACAAGGCTTTGGCTGATGAAGATCAAGCGTTTGTTAATGAATATGTCGGTTTTCCTAATGCTGCAGTTGATCGGATCGTACCATTACAGAAACATGATGATCCCTTGATGGTTTCTGTTGAACCATTCAAGGAATGGGTCGTCGATGAATCACAAATGGCTAACCCTGATTTAAAGCTGGAAGGCGTTTCTTATGCTCCAAACTTGGAACCATATATTGAACGTAAGTTATTCTCAGTTAATACTGGTCATGCTACAGTAGCCTATACTGGTAAAACGTTAGGCTATGATACGATCGGTGACGCTATTAAGGATGAACGTGTTTTGAATCAGCTGAAGGGTGTCTTGAAAGAGACTGGTGATTTGTTGATTGCTAAGTGGAACTTCAAGCGTGAAGACCATGAGGCTTATCAAAAGAAAATCATCAATCGTTTTGAAAATCCTTATATCTCTGACACAATTGCTCGTGTTGGTCGGACACCGATCCGCAAACTTGGCTTTGATGAGCGTTTTATTCGGCCGATTCGCGAAGCAAAAGAGCATGGTTTGGGCTATGAAAAACTGTTAGAAACAGTTGGTAAGATTTATCAATTCAATGTTCCAGAAGACGATGAGAGCGTCAAATTGCAACAAATGCTGCAAGATAAATTTGCTGAAGTAGTTACTTCTACGACTGATTTGAAAGATCAGGAATTAGTAAGTGAAATTGCTGGTAAAATGTCAGAAGAATTTACTGCAACGCATAAATAAACTATGCATAGTGAAAAATTAGCTTAAGGTACAACAAGATATAAATATATAAAAGGCAATTCAGTTTTTCTGTTTTGCCTTTTTATATATAATTTTCTATCTAAATTTAAAATTTATTAAATAATCTTGAAATGTCAAATTAAGTTAGTAAGCAGTGTTCAACTGGACGGATTTCAAG
>NZ_AZFI01000067.1 GCF_001435755.1 Ligilactobacillus acidipiscis DSM 15836
TATTTCTAACTTAATTTGACATTTCAAGAGTGAAAAATGGTAAATTTATATTATGTGATTTTGAAAAGTTTTCTTCATAAAGTTTTTAAAGACAGAGAGGAGTTCATGATGTTAGACCTCAAGCACATCAAAAAGTATTATACAGTCGGGGATACGACAACCAAGGCGTTAGATGATGTTTCTGTATCCTTTCGTGAAAAAGAATTTGTTTCGATCTTGGGTGCTAGCGGCTCTGGAAAAACAACTATGTTGAACGTGATCGGCGGTTTGGACCGATACGATTCAGGTGATTTAGTGATCAATGGTCAGTCGACAAAGACGTTCAAAGATGCTGACTGGGATGCATACCGCAATAATTCGATCGGTTTTATTTTCCAAGATTACAATATTATTACTCATTTAAGTATTATTGATAATGTTACGATGGGTATGACATTGAGCGGTGTTTCCAATGACGAAAAGCTCAAGAAAGCAAAAGAATCACTTGAACGTGTTGGGCTGAAAAAACATATGAATAAGAAACCAGCACAGTTATCAGGTGGTCAAATGCAGCGTGTGGCGATCGCACGGGCACTAGCAAATGATCCTGAAATCTTGCTGGCTGATGAACCTACTGGGGCGTTGGATACTCAGACAAGTCGTGAGATCATGGATCTCATCAAAGAACTGGCTAAAGACAGATTGGTAATTATGGTTACGCATAATCCTGAATTAGCTGAAGAATATTCAGACAGGATCATTAAGTTTAATGACGGGCAAGTCTTATCTGACTCAAATCCATATCAAAGTGGTGAAGTCAATAATGACTTCGAGCTCAAGCGGACTAAGATGAGCTTTTGGACTGCTTTAAAACTGTCTTTTACGAACATTAAAACCAAAAAAGGCCGGACATTTTTAACAATGTTTGCTTCTAGTATCGGAATTATTGGTATTGGGATCGTGTTAGCTTTATCTAACGGCTTTCAAAAGCAAATCGATAATACACAGGCGGAGACATTGTCGCAATTCCCGATCACGATCTCACGTGTTGGGTTAGATTCGCAGGCAGCGATGCAAAACTCGCAATCTACAGGTAAAAAGAATTTTGCCAAAGGACAAACTGTGACTGCTAAAAGGAGTACAGCGGAATTGGCTCAACATATCAATAAGCTTGATACTAAATATGTTGATTATGTAAAAAATATCAAGAAATCGGCAGCCAAAGATATTGCTTATAGCTATACCACAGGCTTCAACTTAGTGCGACAGGTGAATGGCAAGTATCAGCCAGTAACTTTTTCCAATATGGATGAGTCGCAGACACAACAAGGATCAACTGGCGATCCCAGTTCTTCTGTCGGAGTTGGTGGGGCAGTCTACCCCACGGATCGCAACGGAAAAATGAGCTTTTTGAAGCAAAACTACAAAACGCTCGCTGGTAAATATCCGACAAAGAAAACAGACATTGTGCTAATTGCTGATCAACATAATAATGTGAATATCAATGCCTTAAAAAACTTGGGCTTTAATGTTAAGAATAATCAGAATTTGAAGACTGCAGATTTGATCGGAACTCAGGTCAAATTAGTGGCTAATGATGATTTTTACCAAAAGCTGCCAACAGGAAACTTTGTTCCAAGTAAGGATTATAGTCAAATGGCTTCTTCAGCTAAGACGAAGACTTTGACAGTGACTGGGATCTTACGTACTAAGTCAAAAAATTCGGATGGGCTTTTAGCAAATGGAGTCGCTTATAATGACCGCCTGACCAAAGAGGTTGTTGATCAAAATAAAAAATCAGCCGTTGCAAATGCCCAACGTTCAAGTGAACAAAATGTCTTAACTGGTCAGTCTATCAAGGATGCAAACCGTCCTGGTCTGATGACTTATTTAGGCGCTGCAAGTGTTCCAAGTACTATTCAAATTTATCCTAAGAGTTTTGATCAAAAAGATCGTGTGACTGACTACTTGGATAAGTATAATCATGGCAAATCAAGTGCAGATAAGGTTGTTTATAATGACCTGGCTGGCAGTATCAGTTCGTTAACTGGTGGTTTAATGGATGCGATCACCTATGTTTTGATAGGTTTTGCAGGTATTTCACTTGTAACATCGATGATCATGATTGCGATCATCACGTATACTTCTGTTTTGGAACGGACTAAAGAAATCGGAGTTTTGAAGGCACTGGGAGCACGCAAGAAAGATATTACTCGAGCCTTTGATGCAGAAACTACAATTTTAGGCTTGGGATCAGGTGTTTTGGGAGTTGTCATTGCTTGGTTATTAACTTTCCCAGCCAATGTTTTGTTGGAGAAGGTGACTGATTTGAGTAATGTGGCCCAATTAAATCCTTGGCATGCTCTCTTGCTGATTATCATTAGTACAGTCTTGACAGTTTTAGGTGGTCATGTACCAGCCAGAATGGGTTCCAAGAAGGATGCAGCAATTGCACTGAGGTCAGAATAAGAAAACTAAATATTATTGAATCATTTGTGGTCAACTAAGCGGTATTTGACCGCACATACATAGAGCTAGAAGAATGTAGGGAGATAAGATGGCAGAAAATAGGTTTAAACATAGCATTAGTACAGCTGGATTGATCGCACTCGGTTCTGGAGGGGTGATCGGCAGCAGTTGGATCTACACGAACAGTCAATTTTTTAAACAATATGGTGCTGGCGGGGAAATCTTTGGGCTGTTAGCTGCTTCAATTCTAGCGGTTTTCGTTTCCCTTTCATTTGCCGAATTATCGACAATTTACCCTAAAGCAGGGGGCGAAGTGGTTTATGGCTATGAAGCTTTCGGTAAAAAGGGCGGTTTATTTGCAGGTTGGGCTTTATTAGGATCATATTTAAGTGCTCTAGCTTTTTATGTTACAGCATCTAGTTTTCTGCTTTCAGAAATCTTTCCTAAAATTGCGACTGGACCAGCGTATTCATTTGCTGGGGCAAAAGTTCATTACAGTGAATTGATTTTGGGCGTCTTGATTACATTATTTATTTTTGCGATCAACTATTTGGGTGCCGAATTGACAAGTAACGTCCAGATCGTTTTGCTTGCCTTATTGATTATTTTGGGCTTGGTACTAGTCGTTGTTGGCTTTTCTCAAGGTAAAGCAAGTAACTTTTCATCCTCTTTTTATAAGGGGCAAGCTAAAATGCCGGCTGTTTTTCGCTTTGTTTTACCAGCTATGACCTTTTTGACAGGCTGGGAATCGATTGGTGTCATGGCTGAGGAAGTTAAAACACCAGCACATAAAATTGGTAAGATCATTATTCTTTCTATAGGTATTGCTGCAACTTATTACATTTTAGTTTTGTTGTCGTCGGCCTGGATCTTTCCTTGGAAAGAAACTGCACAAATGCAGATGGGTTCGATCGATTCTTTTAAAGCAGCCGGCTTTCCTAAATTAGGTACTGCGGCATTCGTAATTGCTTTTCTTGGTTTGGGGACCAGCTTCTTAGCTCTTTTTTCAGCGGCTCCACGGTTGATATATTCGCTGGCTGAAAAAGAGATCTTACCAAAGTATTTTGCTAAGATCCACCCCAAGTATGGTACACCTTCAGGAGCTGTTGTCTTGACTCTTGTGCTAGTTCTCGGGCTAGACTGGATGGGTAAAGGAGCACTTACTTATTTCCTTGATATTGGCGGATTTTTGACAGCTTTAGCTTGGGGGATCAATGCTTTTAACTTAGCCGCTGTTCGTAAGAAGTATCCGGATCTTGTGGGTGGTTTTCGTAATAAGCACCTGACTTTACCAATCATTGGCGGTGTGATCGCGATCATGATCGCCTTGGCAACGGTGATCCCTGGAACTTCGGTTTCATTGGTTTGGCCATATGAATATGTTGTTTTAGGAATATGGATCGTGATCGGCTTAGTAAGTTACTTTAGCAGTAAAAATAAATAAAAGTTAGTAGGAGTTTTACCGACAAACTGTTAAGATGTTGGTAAAGCTTTTTTTATTAAAAATTTTTATCAATGGTAGGTTAAAAAGAGAATAGGATATAAAAATTGTTAAGTTGTTGTCCACTGACTTGTTAGTTTAAGAAGCGGTGTATATTTTAGGAAACATAATGTTAATTATTATTTTGCCAGACCGTTTTTAGAGGATACTATTAAAGAATACAAAAAACAGCGACATTCATTGAAATTTGAAATGAATGCCGCTGTTTTTGCGATCAGGTATTAGTGTTTATTTTAAAATAATTTCAGATCATTTAAGGTACTAAATGCTGGATCATACGGATTATCACGTAATTCAAAATGTTTGATGTCTTCGACCGTTTGAGTACCAGCTAATTGCATTACTAATTTTAACTCAGCTTGCAATTTTTCGAAAACTTGTTTAACACCGACGCTGCCGCCAAGAGCTAAACCATAGATAGCAGGACGCCCTAAAGCAACAACATCAGCACCTGAAGCGATTGCTTTGAAGATATGCTGGCCCCGGCGAATGCCAGAGTCAAAAATAACTGGAACACGATGATCAACTGCTTTAGCAACTTCTTGCAATGAATCGAAAGCGGCAGGGCCGCCATCTAATTGGCGACCGCCATGGTTTGAGACCCAGATCCCTGCAGCGCCAGCAGATAAAGCACGGTCAACATCTTCTTTACTTTGTGGTCCTTTAACATAAACAGGAAGCCCAGAATATTCAGCAATAAATTCGACGTCCTTAGTAGAAAGCTTTTGTTTAGCTGATTTATAAACATAATCCATTGTTTTACCAACACTGTCCGGTAAATATTCTTGCACGATAGGAAGTGTCACAGGGAAAGTGAATCCATTGCGGGCATCAGTTTCACGATTACCGCCAACCATCGCATCGGCTGTCAACACGATCGCCTTAATTCCTTGTTCTTTCACACGATCCATGATATGGCGGTTTATGCCATTATCTTTGCTGAAATAGAATTGGAACCATTCAGGTGCCCCATTCAAAGCTTGTGTTACTTCTGGCAGGTCAACTGATGAATATGAGCTGACTGTATAAATCGAACCAAAATCAGCAACTCCCTTAGCACTGGCAACTTCACCTTGCTCGTTAGCTAATTTGTGTGCGGCAACAGGTGCCATGATCATTGGTGCCGTAAGTTCTTCTCCAGCAAAAGTAGTTTTTGTTTCAGGTTCTTCAACATCCATTAATGTATGAGGTACGATCAATTTATGGTTAAAAGAACGAAAGTTTTCATGTAATGTGAATGTGTCCCCAGCACCACTGGCAATATAGCCGAATGCACCCTTCGGTACTACTTTTTGTGCCATTTTTTCCAAATCATCAACATTAATGAAATCGACCGGTCCTTCTGCATTGCTTGTTTTGAAATCCATTATAATATCCCCCTAAAAAGTTTTTGTTGTTCAAATAGAAGACTTTGTGAATATAACTAAGAGTTTAAAAGGAGATTTTTATGCAGGTCAACATTATGTAATATCTGTTATCTTCTTTTAAATTTTACTTATAGACACTAAATAAAAAAGTTATTGAATTGAATAAATTAAAATTGATAGCTTTGAATCAACAGTTAATATTATAAGCCCAATAGGAAACCGTTTTCAACCCCTTTGGTGAAATTTATTGTACAAAATATAATTTTTTTGGAATTACAAAAAAGCTTTGACATCAGCATAAAATTATATTACTATAACTTCATTGATCGTATGACAGCGCTTGCATTAACTTGGGAAGGATTATTTCACAAACTTTATGTTGAGCAGTTTTGAAATATTATTTTTATGGGTAGCTACCTCAAAAAATTATTTTTTCGATCACATAGATTGTCTAAAACAGTTATAAACGAGCAATATTTTACTTAACCAAAATTTGGTGAGGCTTAGGGGGATAAACATTATGGAAGCACAAACGCAAATAAATAATAACGTAGGAAATTTTGAAAACGAGGGAGAAAAATTTATACAGACTGTTCCGGCAGTAGGAGAACAGACAGCGACAGAATCGCCTTTGTTTAAGAAAATCGATACCGCTATCAAAAACAAGGTCGCTTTGATCGACAGTAGTTATTGGCGTTATGCAGCTCGATCAGTTTTAGCTACATTATTTTTGACTTTAGGAACTTCGATTGCCTTTGGAACGGCGATTCAAGCGGAAAAATTTATGCCTGGGGCAGGAAAGTTCACTTTTGCCTTTATGTTTAGTTGGTCATTGGTCATGATCATCTTTATGAATGCAGAACTGGGGACCTCTAATATGCTCTTTATGACAGTCGGGGTATATCGGAAAAAGATCAATATTAGCAAAGCAATTAAAATATTGATGACGTGTGTGTTGTTTAACCTGATCGGTGGGATCATTTTTGGATATTTGGTTTCTTTAACTGGGCCGTTTCAAAACTTGCCAGCAGATAATTATATGTTTACTGGTGTAGCGGCTAAACTAAGCAAGTCCACTGTTCAGATCATTGTTGAGGGAATTTTTGCAAATATCGTTGTTAATACGGCGTTTTTTATCAATTTAAGAATGAAGGATGACGCGGGTAAGGTTATGGCTATTATTTTTGTGATCTTCATCTTTGCTTTTCTAGGATACGAACACGTTATTGCTAATTTTCCGGCATTCTCTTTGGCCTTTTTTGCTTCTAAAGGTGCGATCGCAGGAATGACGACGGCAAGTGTTTTGCATAACTTGCTCTTTGCTTTTGTCGGAAATTATATTGGTGGCGCTTTAGTCATCGGAATGACATACGCATGGTTGAATCAGACTCATTCAAGTTACGTTGATTAAGAATTTAAATGTTTCAAAACCAAGCTGCGCTATTTGGAAAAAAGCGTGGCTTTTTTGATGTCATCAAGAAATGTACGATGGCGGATTTGCATTATTTTAGATATACTAAGAAGGAAGAAAAGCTTTGTTTTGATAGGAGTGAGAGTTTGAAAAAGACGTACTTAAAATCAACTTTCCGTGATATTCGTTTTTCGCTCGGAAGATTTATTGCAATTATTTTGATTATTTTTATGGGCGTTTTGCTATTCGTTGGTGTAAAAAGTGTTGGGCCAGATCTAACAGCAAGTGCACAAAACGAGATCGAGGCAAACAATATGTCCGATTTGCAAATTATTTCGACCGGTGGGCTAACAAAAGATGATCAGAAGTCTGTGGAAAAAATTTCTGGCAGTCAAGTTCAACTTAGTAAAGGGTTTGATTACTTAGAAAAGAATAAGAAAAATAATTTGAAGGTCTATTCATATTCAAAAGCAGACAAACAAAATAAGCTGGCAGTAGTTAAAGGTCATTTGCCGCAACAACAGGATCAAGTTGTTGTTGATGAAGTACTTTCAAGCGATTATCCTCTTGGTTCAACGATCACATTAAATAATGATTCTTTGAAAAAAACTAAGTTTCATGTTGTTGGATTTGTGAGGTCACCATTATATATTGCGAATGAAGAACGGGGCAACACAACTGTAGGTGATGGTCAAGCTAATGGTTTTGTTTATATTCCTTTAAAATCTTTTGCGACGGATGTTTACTCACAAATGTACGTGACTTTTGATGATCTGAAAGAAAAAACATATTCTTCTAGTTCATACAAACACCAGTTAAATCGACATATTAAGAAATTAGACAAGGTTTTGGAAAAGCGCAGAGACCAGCGACAGGTTGAACTACAAAATTTTGCAACTAAGAAAAGTGGTCCTGCCAAAGAAAAAATAGCAGTTCAACAAGAAAAGCTTACTCAAGCAAAGCAGCAATTAAGTAACGGAAAGTCACAATTAGCACAACAAGAGCGGCAGCTAAACCAACAAGAAGAAATTTTGGCAGCACAAGTTGGCCAACAGCAGGCACAACAGCAACTAGTTCAGCCAAGACAACAATTAGCTGCTTCAAAAAATAAATTACAACAACAAGAACAACAACTACAGCAGGGACAGCAAAAATTAACAGCGGGCAAAGAAAAACTGCAACAGCAAACAAAAATCTCTAAGCCGACCTATTTGACAGATAAACGGACAGATATGCCCGGATTCAATGATTATGCTAGTTTGTCAGATCGAATCGATGCGATCGCAAATATTTTTCCAGTATTTTTCTTCTTTATCGCTATTTTGATCACTTTTACAACGATGACGAGAATGATCACGGAAGATCGACGCCAAATCGGGACGTTACTTTCACTAGGTTATACTAAGCTGGAAACTTCTATGAAATATGTGCTGTATGCTTTACTGACAGTAATTATTGGGACCGTGTTAGGTGTCTTGGTCGGCAGTAAGGCATTGCCGCCGGTGGTTTTCAAGATGACTGGTTCAATGTATATTTTTCAGAACTTTTCTTCTAAATTCTATCCTTTTTTGATTTGGCTTGCCAGTGTAGCCGCTTTGGTCGCAACTCTGGGATCGGTGATTTTAGTCTTGTTCCGAGATCTGCGTGAGAAGCCGATGAATTTACTGGTTGAAAAAGCACCAAAAGCTGGTAAGAGGATCATAATGGAAAAAATTACTCCACTTTGGAGAAAGTTGAGCTTTACCAAAAAAATTACTTTTCGTAATCTTTTTAGATATAAGTCGCGGATGATATTGACCACTTTTGGGATTGCTGGTTGTACAGGATTGATGCTAGCAGGTTTTGGTTTAAATGATTCGATCCCAGCACCAGGAACTAAACAATTTAGTGAGATCAATCGTTATCAAGCGCTGGTTACTCTCAAATCTGCTGGTAAAGACAAAGCTTCACAAGTGTTACAAGATGATCAGCGGGTTACTGGAAAGTTACCAGTTCACATGGAACAAGTTACTTTTAGACAAAAAAATTCCAGCAACCAAGTAGCTTCTTTATATGCTGTTAAGGATCCTGAAAAGTTGCAGAATTATATTTCTTTAAATATGCCGGGTAGCAATAAAACGCAAGTTATCCCTAAAAACGGGGCAGTTGTCAGTCAACGTTTGGCACAGGCGTATAATTTAAAGAAGGGTGACAAGCTTTATTTTGAGGATGAAAAAGGGCGTGAATACACGCTCAAACTAGCTAAAGTAACTGAAAATTATGTGGGACATAATGTTTACCTAAGTGCTGCTTACTATCAGAAAGCTCTTGGAAAAAAGGCCCGATTAAATTCATTTCTTGTTCGGACTAAAAAGCAAAATTCAAAGCAGCAAGATCAGCTAGCAAAAAAACTGGCAGATACTGGTGAAGTTTTGAATACAAGCTACACTGAAACCCAACGATCTAAGCTTGAAAAATCTGTCAAGGGCATGAATTCAATCGTCATCATCTTCATTGTTTTATCTGGAACACTAGCATTTGTGGTGTTATATAATTTAACAAATATCAATATTTCAGAACGTAAGCGAGAATTGGCGACTTTTAAAGTGTTAGGATTCTTTGACAAAGAAGTTACCATGTTCATTGTAAGAGAAAACATTATTTTCACGTTATTCGGCATTTTATTTGGTTATGTGATCGGTTGGTTTTTGAATTGGTTTATTTTAGTTTATGCTTCCAGTAATATGATGGTTTTTCCGGTGGTTATTAAATGGCCGGGTTATGTGATCTCGGCAGTTATGACGATCATCTTTTCTGCGATAGTCATGTGGGTCACTCACCGTAAATTGCAGCAGATCGATATGATCAGTGCATTGAATTCAAGTGAATAAAAAAGGAGTGTAGCAAGTCGGAAGTATTTGGCTTGAGTAATTCTACGAAGGATAAGAAAGTTTAGCAAGCAGTATTATTGGAGAAGAACCCCAGATCGTTTTTTCAACGGTCTGGGGTTCTTTTAAGCACAAATTTTTTAAGTTTGAATAAATTAAAAATGTAAGACTAACATTTGCCAAGTAAGCGTCGCAAACGGAAATGTGAGACCAACTTTAGTTAAGTAAGTGTTGCAAACAGCAATGTGAGATTAACCTTGGGCAAGTGAGTGCCACAAGTAGACAGAAGTTTTCGAAATGTGACTTCAAATAAAAAATGTTACCTGGATAAAAAGATGTAGAAATTGAGTTTGTTTCTACATCGTATTTTGATCTTAGCAGTATTACTTTGTTTAATCTTAGTGTTGAGCGGTACTTATTTAACGTACTGATGGCGAAATTCTGATACAAAGCCATTTTCCAGGCCTAAACCTTCATGAAGATAGTTGTTAAAACTACCAAAGGTATTTATGATCGTGTCATTTGCACGATTTAGGTATTCTGGGGCAACATTCAATGCAATTTGTAATTGCTGTAAATGTTCAGTAGAAATTGTGTTTTTAAAATAAGCAATGATCTGTTGATTAGCTTTCTTACGCAGTGTGTTAGTTTTTAGGTGAGAGTATAAAATAGTTTGTGTAAATGAA
>NZ_AZFI01000068.1 GCF_001435755.1 Ligilactobacillus acidipiscis DSM 15836
AGAGTATCCCCAGTAATAGGGGACGAGAACATAAATTTGTTATAGGTTTGATTGCTATTAAGGGGTAATAGAGTATTCCCGGTAATACGGGGTGGGAACTTAAAGTACCAGATCATGGTAAATATATATTTTTGTTGCTGATGATTTATTTTTTAGGTTAGTATCTACACTTTAACTTTTTCTTTTGTTAATCGGCTAGTTGTGGTATGATACTTCTCCTATTCAAAATTAAAGAGTTAGTTGAATATTTGGGGGGATATTTATGAAGAATATAATGTATATTGAAAGGAGACATTATGTTTCTGTTAATGAATATGGTTATAGATTTGTGGACTTAGTTTCCAGGGACGAAAAGTTTTGTACTTTTGATGATGTTGAATGTCTAGTGTTTGATAATCTAAATAGCTTTTTTTCTTCTAAGGTGGTCAGTGAATCAGTTAAACATCATGTAGGTTTAATGTTTTGCGATGAAAAACATTCTCCGATAGTTTACGCAAATTCTGTATTAGGACAAGAAAATAGACTAGCTAAACTTTCTGCTCAAACTAAATTTTCCACTAAGATGAAAAAGAGATCATGGCGCAAAATAGTAATCAGTAAAATCAATAATCAAGCTGATTGTTTAATGCAAGCGAGCAATGATTTAGAAAACGCAAATTTAATAAGGTCAATTGGGAAAAATGTTGTTGAGGATGATATACATAATTGTGAAGCTTATGCTGCGCGTAAGTATTTTCCCATAGTATTTGGAAAAGATTTTAAAAGAGGAAGATATGCTGATTTAGCTAATTCTTGTTTAAATTATGGTTATTCATTGATTAGAGGAGCAATACGACGTAGGATCGTTGTATGTGGCTTGGAACCCAGTTTTGGGATCCATCATAACTCTAGTGAAAATCCTTTTAATTTGTCTGATGATTTAATTGAGCCCTTTCGTCCATTTGTTGATATGATCGTGTTTGAAATTATCGGTGCTAAAGATATAGAGGAATTTGACTTTGTAGCTAAAAAAGCACTGTTTCAAGTCTTTTTCGAAAGATGTGTTATTGACGATAAAGTTTATATGATTTCCGATGCTATTAATGTTGTGGTTGATTCTTTTGTTAAATGTGTAAGTCAAAATAGTGTGACTTATTTAAAACTCCCAGCTTTTATAGAAGGGGGAAGGTAAAATGGTTTTACTAATATGTTTTGATTTGCCTAGAAACACGAAAAAGCAAAGAACGCAAGCTACAAAATATAGAAAGCGCTTAACCCAGTTAGGATTTTACATGAAACAATATAGTGTCTATGAAAGAGAAATACGAAAAAATGCAACCAAAAATAGGATCATCAAGGTTTTGAGAGAAGAGCTTCCTACAAAGGGCGAAATTACATTGTATGTTTTACCGGACGAGGTTAACGATCAACAAGTTACTATTCTTGGGGATAGGAAGGTACAAAAAACTATCAGACAAGCACAGTTTATTGTTTTATAATTATAAGGTAAATGTGGATAGGATCAAAAGGAGAATTAGATGGAAAAAATAAAACTAATTTGCCCAAGTAATGGGAAAAAAGATTATAAGTTAGGTGTTTTTTTTCATGCATGGCTGATGGATCACATTGACGAACAGCAATCAACCATTATGCATGAGAATGGTACGAAGCCATTAACGATAAATGTTAAATATGAAAATTCGAAAGTAATATTTGAAGTGAATTTATTAACTTCGGCTTTGTCTTCGACAGTACACAATATTTTATTAAATGAATCCTTGACTTCCTTTGCATTAAATTCAGCTTCGCAGAAACACTATTCAATAAAACAAAAACAAAGTCAGTATCTAGTTGAAAGAGATTTAACAAAGGAATTTTATAACGAAAAACCACAGCGGAAAATGTTTATTAACTTCAGTACTTCTACCAGTTTTAAGTCAGAAGGTCTGTATATTTTTTACCCAGATTTACATTTGTTATTTCAAAGTTTGATGCGTAAATATAACTTTGTTTACGAAGGATATGAAAATATTGATAAGGAGTTACTTGAAGATATTTGCGCAAACGTACATGTTAGGGGGTATAATCTTCGTTCAAACCATTATTCAATTCATAAAGCGAGGATACCATCTTTTACAGGTTCAATTTATTTGATTTGTTCCGGAACAAGTATATTGGTGAGCTACATCAACGTACTTTTAAAATTTGCAGAATATGGTGGAGTAGGTATCAAGACAGCTCTGGGCATGGGTGCTGTTAGAATCGATTGGAAAGGGTGAGAGAATGTTTGATAAAGTAAATAGTTTATTTTTTTCAGCTTTATTACATGATGTAGATAAAGTTTTACAGAAGTTAGATGAATCCGATGTTAAAGCTTTGAATAAGACAATAAACGGTAAAGAGTTCGTACGATATCTAAAATATAAATCTATTGATGATTTAAAGGGTGATGATATCGCTACGGATGATTTGATTTATATAATATTATTTTCTGAGAGTATTATAGATAGAGTTAGTTTGGATGAGGTTGGAAAAGGGGAACAAAGTGTTTCTAATCTCGATGATATCTTTAATAAGTTTGGTAAGCAAGAAAGCACAAGGTCCTTTGAAACTCAAACATTAACTTCTCCAAGACGGAATATTTTTGCTCAGAAGCGAACGACTTTTGATGATTTTGAATTTGCAAACGTGCAAAAACGGTTGTTGAATGAATTAAAAGAAAATTCTTTTGATTTTTCAAGTAAGCAGCGGTTATTAAACGTTATGGAAAAATTGACTAGTTATATTAATTGTGGTGTAAAAGGACAAGAAGACATCTCATTTTATGATCACGCTCGTTTATTAACTTGTGTTTCTAGTGCAATTTATTTTTATTTAGAAGATAACCAAATCAACAATTATAAGCAGTTTTTTCTAAAGGGTAGCACTGATATTCTTGCTGAAAAATTTTTCCAATTGGTTAGTTTTGATATTTCGGGGATTCAAAGTTTTATTTATAAAATAACAAGTAAGGGTGCTCATAAACAGTTAAGAAGTCGTTCATTTTATTTGGATATGATCAGTGAATGGATCGTGGATCGTTTACTCGAGCAATGCGGGCTGGATAGAACAAGTTTATTATATTCTGGTGGTGGACATGCCTATTTAGTGTTGCCGAATACAGATTGGTGTTTGCACGAAATGGAAAAAATTGAGCATTCATTTAACCAATTCTTTTTGAAGTCTTTTTCAACGGATTTATACGTTGCTTTTGGAAATGCTGAATTCAGTCCTGTATCTTTGTTAAGAAGTAATGTTATTCAAAATATATATCGGAGTGTTAATCAAAAGGTTAGCTTTAAAAAGCTAAATCGTTATTCAGCTGATACGATACTTTCTTTAAATAAAGGGGGAAAGAAAAAAGGAAGAGAATGTTCTATATGTCATACCGTAGACAATTTGATCTCTGATGAAAATAAGTGTCATCTTTGTGCCTCGTTGGAGGAATTTTCTCGTAATATTCAAAAAGAAACCTATTTTGAGGTTGTTGAGGGCGTAGATGGGTTACGTTTAGATACTGATCATGTGTTAAAAAGGATAAGTTCAAATAGCAAAAATAAAGGTTCAAATACTGTTTATGCTAAGAACCTTTTTAATGGTTCCGACTTTTCGGGTGTTAAAATATGGGCTGGTGATTACACAGACCTGGAAAACAATTTATTTACTAAATATGCTAAAAGAGATTGGAAAGACGGAGAAAGTAAAGGTATCAAAAGGATCGGGACATTGCGTTGTGATGTTGATGATTTAGGATATGCGTTCATGGCTGGCTTTTCTGAATTGGAAGGAGGCAAAAATAATATCTTTAGCCGAACTGCCACCTTTTCTAGGAGTATGAGTATGTTTTTTAAGGCCTATATCAACACTTTTGCTCAAGAAACACATTTAACGATCATATATTCAGGTGGAGATGATGTTTTTGTACTTGGCGCTTGGGATGAAATAATAGATTTTGCAGTCCTATTGAGACAGAATCTGAAAAATTGGTCAAACGGAAAGCTGACTTTGTCAGCAGGAATCGGCTTGTTTGAGGATAAAACACCAATCAATGTTATGGCTCGAGTGACAGGAGATTTAGAAGACACAGCTAAAAATAGTGGTAAAGATAGCATCTGTTTATTTGATGAAAATGAAATTTTCCAGTTTGATGAATTTATTGAAGAAGTTTATCAAGGAAAACTTATTTCTATTCGAAAATTATTTGATGGTGAAGGGGAAAAGGGAAATTCATTTATATATAAATTGCTTGACTTGATCAAGCAAAGAAACAGGACGGATCGAATCGCTTTTGCTAGGCTTGCATATTATTTAAGTCAATTAGAAGAACACACAGACAATAAACAAGCCTTTAATCGTTTCAAACATAATATGATGGGATGGTTTGATAATGATCGTGGCATCAAGGAAGCTGAGATGTCGTTGATCCTATACGTTTATGAAACAAGAAAAGAGGGCTAATATATGAATAATAATTATAAAAATAATCATGGTCGGAATGAATCTTCAAGAGCTACGAGCATGCAGGTTAATATTCAGTTTCGTGAAGAAACATACGTAGACGAAGCTGAAAAAGTTATTAAGGAATTGGGAAGATTCAATTTTAAACATGGTCGAGATGAGTTAACAACTAGCCAGATCCGTAATCTTTTAAGTTTGGTAAGTACTATATTTAATGAACTTTCTTTTAAAGAAGTTACACAATTAACGGGTAAGTTGTCGTATTTAAGGGTCCAATTTGTGTACCAAAGCGGTAGAAATGCGGCGGTTAAAGATTTAGTAAGGACGGGTAAAATTTTAGAATTACTTGAAAAGGTGCAAACTTCTAAGGATAAAAGAATGTTAATTCGGTTTTGTCATTACTTTGAAGCTTTAGTTGCTTATTTTAAATATTATGGTGGTCAGGATAAATAGTCAGTTTTGGGGGTAATATAATGTCAAAATTTGCAAAAATAAAAATTACTGGAACGGTTAAAGTCTTAAGCGGGTTACATATTGGGGGAAGTACGGCCTTTGCCGCGATTGGAGCAGTAGATTCACCAGTTATTAAAGATCCTATTACTAATTTGCCAATGATACCTGGATCAAGTATTAAGGGAAAGATGAGGTCATTGCTGGCCAAAGTGTATAATGAGAGGATTGTGGAGAGCCCGGATGATGATAATGAGAAAATTACTAGATTGTTTGGTGCAACAACTGGAGGTGGAGAAAACGGTGATCAAATCATTCCTAGTCGACTTCTTTTCAGAGATTCATTTCTTACTAACAAAAAAGACTTAGAAGAAAAAAATGTTGATTCTTTAACTGAGGTTAAGTTTGAAAACACTATTGATCGGTTAAGTTCAAAAGCTACCCCAAGACAAATTGAAAGAATAGTTAAAGGTAGTGAATTTGGTTTCGAATTAATTTATGAAATGAATGATCAATCTCAAGCTAAACAAGACTTGAATACTATTCTGGAAGGACTTAATTTATTAGAAATGGATTATCTCGGGGGTAGCGGTAGTCGGGGGTATGGGAAAATTTCTTTTAGTAATTTAGCTGCGAATACTGTTTTTGGCGACTTTGATACTGAGAAATTTAATGAAGAATTGAGGAGATAAAATGGGATTACAAATGTATATTCTTAAATTTGATAATGCTCATTTTGGTACAGGAACGTTGTCTTCAAGTGATTTCTCATTTTCTGCTAGTCGTCTTTTTAGTGCATTGTATTTAGAAGCAATCAAGCTAAATCACCAAAATGATTTTTTGGAGTTAGCAAACCAGGGAGATTTTGTATTAAGTGATGCTTTTCCTTATACGGATAAAGCGCTCTTTTTACCTAAGCCCATTGGGTATCCTGATTATTCTGCACACGAGCAGAAGATATCACTTGAAATGCGTAGAAAAGCAAAAGCTTCCAAAAAGTTGCAGTATATTCCTTGGAATTTAATGGACGAATATGTGTCAGGTAAAAGCGTTATCAAAAACATTGCTGATATGCAAAAAGATATGTATACGGTCCAATATGTTACTAAGAAGGGAAAAGATCCCTATGAAGTGGCGGTCACTTCATTCAATTGCCAACTATATATTATCGCACCACAAGATAAATTGCTTGATCAGTTGATGGACTCTTTACAGTACAGTGGACTTGGCGGGGAACGATCGAGTGGTTATGGTCAATTTACTCTACGATCGTCTTCTTTACCAAATGAATTTGTTCAAAAATTGCGATTTAATGATGGCGTGTTATCAATGGCACTTGCCACTAGCCTGCCTAAAGCAGATGAATTGAAACGATCTATGGATGGTGCTAGGTATTTACTAAAAAAAGATAGTGGTTTTGCGTACAGTGAAATGAGCAAAGAGTTATTACGTAAACAAGATTTGTATAAATTTGCAGTTGGCTCGACGTTTAAGAAACAGTACCGTGGAGAAATCGTTGATGTACGGCCAGACAATTTTCCACATCCTGTTTGGAATTATTCAAAAGGTTTGTTTTATCAATTGAGTCGGTAGAAAGGAGGGGGACTGTGAAACAATTATATAAAAGATATAGTTTCGTTTTGTGTACGTTAGCTCCTGTTCATGTAGGCAATGGAGATACATACACACAAAAGGAGTATATTTATGAGAATGGGCATTATTATTTTCCTAATATGGGCTCATTGTATGAGGAAATTCAAAATCATGGTCCAGAAGTTGTAAAAACTTTTGAAGATTTTTTGATGTTAAACCAAAATAATAATCGTAGAAAGCCAAGATTGGTCGACTTTTTAAATGATCAAAGGATTGCTGCAAGAGGTTTTGGGGGCTATCAAATAGATGAAACAATGTTTGAATCTGAAAAAGATCAAAGGGGCAAAATAAATGAGATTTCTGAATTTATCAAAGATCCTTATGGCTCTCCGTATGTTCCTGGTAGTTCTTTAAAAGGTTCATTACGAACTTTGGTTTTAAATGGGAAACCAAACGTGAAAAATGATAATGAACTTTCATCCATATTCAGCAATATATATGTTTCTGATAGTAGTCCAATATCCTTGGAAAAGTTAATTTTGTGTAGGAAATGGGATTATTCTGGAATAAAGATGGAAGCTAAAGGACTTCCTGTGTATCGAGAATCGTTACGACCGTTTACAGTCATTAAATTTGAAATTCAGGCATGTAATAATGAGGCTGTGGAGATATTGGATAACTTGTCTAAAATAGCCGAAAGTGTTTATCAGCATTATCACGAATTTTTCTTGCAAGAATTTTCGAATAAGTATATTCAGAATAACGTTTTTGCTCCTATGTATTTGGGAGCAGGTAGCGGTTTATGGACAAAAACAAAAATTGATGATGTTAAGTTGAATAGATTTAAAACGGGAAAATATTCGATGAAGCGTAAAGGTGTTTTGAAATTAACGAAAGCTCCTTTGGTAAAGTATAAGGAAAAAGGAGAAATACATTCATTAATACAGAATAACGAAAATTTTTACGAAATGGGTAAGTCTGGTTTTATTTGTAGAGCTTTGGAGGACAATTAATGGGACAAACAATATTATTAACTTGCGTTGGTGACACTGACCCGATCAGGGATTTTCACGATGGAGCCTTATTGCATATAGCTCGTTGTAAAAAGCCCGAAAAAATAGTTCTTTTTCAGTCAGAACGATCTCTAAAAAAAAGAGATAGATTGATCAAAGCTTTGACGTCTATTCCGAATTATGAGCCTAATGTTATTGATGATCCTGATATCATTAAAAATGATGATGTTTATCTTTTTGATAAAATGTTTGAAATAATTGATAAAAAAGTAAGTCATTACATGCGAGATTTAACTGATGAAGATCAAATTATCCTCAATTTAACAAGTGGAACTCCCGAAATGATTGCTGCAATGTTTTCTGTTAATAGGATCAAGGGGTTAAATGTACAAGCTTTTCAGGTCATGACACCAAGTAAAGGGTCGAATAAAGACATTAAACATGACAATGATGTGCCAATTGAAGATTTAATAAACAGTAATTTGGATAATAAGGAAATTTTTGAGTCAAGGATAGTTCAAGATAAAGCTGAAAGATATGGTCAGGAGTTGCTAAAGAAAAGAGCAATAGATTATGTCAACATGTATAATTATAGTGCTGTTTTAGATTTAATTACTTCGAAGAGTGGAAATATTATCGGGAAAGGAAAAAGAAAAAAAGTAAGAAGAATAATCTATGAAATTGAAGATAATGTCAAATATCAAAAAAATATACCTAAAACAGAGACTATGGATTTAAGTTTGGAAGAAAAAAATTTGTTAAACGAATATTTAGTCATTCAGCTTCAATGCAAACGACAATTTAGTACTGAGGTCCTGATGAGAGTTTCTGCATTGGCTGAATTTGCAGCAAAGGTGTACTTAAATAAAAAATATGGTGATGTGATAAAAGATTGGGAAGGAAAGTCTTATTTGAATATTGATAAGTATCCGAAAATTGCGGCTACTCAGGGGGAACACGCAGACAAGTCTCAAAATCTGATTGGATATTCTATCATTTTATCTATGTTCGAAAGTAATAGTGATAGTGCGGAGCATTTAAGTTCTGATTCAGTTTTTACAGAGCATCTTAAAAATATTGTTAAAAACAAGAAGGTTAGAAATATGGTTTCACATACGTTAAATGAAGTACCAGCTGATAAATTTAATTTAAATGAGGTTTTAAATGATTGCTTTAACTTGGTCTTTGAAACACTGGATATTTCAAAAACATGGAATGACTATTATGATAATCAAAATAATCTGTTACGTAAACTATTATCTTAATTGAAGGGTGGGGAATATAAACGTGACTACATTATTTTCATGCGTCGGTTTTTCTGATCCATTTAGAAATGGATATGACGGTCCTCTTTTGAATATAGTTCGGTCGAAAAAGCCTGATAAAATCATTCTTGTTTTTTCGGAGGGAACTATCGGAAATCAAGAAAAAATTAGTGCGGCAATAAATGGTATAGAGGATAGTTATAAACCGTCAATAATTGTAGATCCTGAAGAAACTCCAGATAAGGATACACCTTATTTCGATAAAATGTTTAAAATTCTGTACGATAAGATTATGAAATATTTTCTTGAAGAAGAAAACATTACCTTGAATCTTTCGAGTGGCACACCAGCTATGGAAAGTGCGTTGTTTTCGATCAACAGGATCTTAGGATTAAACGTTAGTGCTTATCAAGTAAAAACGCCGGTTAATGATTCCAATGAAAATATTGAGTTTAACTTATCAGATGGTAATGATGGTGAAAGCCCAGAAAGTACTGTACAAAACACGAGCGACAGAATACTTAGTGATAAAGGTGAAAAGTTTGAGCAAACCTTGATCAAAGAAAATGTTAAGCAATTTATTCAGGAGTATGACTATCTGTCCGCATACGAATTAATAAAAAATGATCCAGTCCTGTCAACAAAGGAAGAATTGTCGAATAAATTAGAGCAATTTGTTGTAGCCTTAAAATATCAAAGAGTTTTTCCAGCTGTTAAAGTAAAAAAATATGATAAAGAAAAGACAATACTTTTAAATTCCTTTTTGATTTTTTTGCTGCAGGTCAAGAGGGGAATGACTAGCGAAGTTGTTATTAGAGGCAGAAATCTAACTGAGTTCATATGCGAAATGTATTTGAATAAGAACTATCAAGGTCTTATTAAATATGATGAACATCAGTTGCCACAGTTAAACGAGTGTGAATTTACTGAAATTAGAGAGCAGTTATATAACAATAGATTTTCAACTTTTTCTTTTTTAAGCTTTCCAGTATATCAAGGAATATTTAAAGCGCTGGGAGAGTCGGAAATAGGGAAAGCATTGGATCAACTGTCAATTTTTAATATTCGAAACCAAATTGCACATAATTTTAACGAATTATCCGAAAAAAAAGTTAATTTATTGTTAAAATACTATTCTACTGATAATTCGTACGAAATTGTAAATAGATTATTGAGTTTAATAAAATTTGTTTTTAACTTAAGTAAAGAATGGTTAATCTTTTTTGAGACGGAAAACAAAAACATTATTTCTCTTTTAGAAAAATGATGTCTGTAAAATGGACAAATCAGCTAGGACTTAAACCTCGTTTGTCCGTTTTTTGGACAAAGAAAAATGGAATAATCATTGATCTTGTGAGGTTTGAAGGATGCTTTGGGTATTAGATGATCCCCGGTAATAGGGG
>NZ_AZFI01000069.1 GCF_001435755.1 Ligilactobacillus acidipiscis DSM 15836
CAACTAGTGCGCTGGATCCGCAAACGACGGATTCGATCCTGCAGCTTTTACAAAAACTAAATGAAAAATTCGGGTTGACTGTGGTTTTGATCACCCATGAGATGGAAGTCATTAAGTCGATCTGCCAAGAAATGGCTGTCATGGAAGATGGGCGGATCATCGAACGTGGCCCAGTAGGACAAGTTTTTGCTCAGCCAAAGCAGTCTTTGACCCAAACTTTTATCGAGTCTGCCGCCAACGTCACGCAGATGCGCCAGCAGGTCGTTGATGATGATTTGTTGGCGAACTTGACTGCAGGTGAACGTCTTTTGTATTTGCAATTTTCAAGTCAAGTAACTGATGAATCTGTGATCTCGGAATTGACTGCTAAATTTGGGATCAAGGCCAATATTTTATTTGCTAACGTCCAAAAAGTCGCTCAACTTTCTCTGGGCTACATGCTGGTGATCCTGTCAGAAAAAGATGGAAAAGTTGAACCAGGGATCACTTATTTGAAGAATGTTGGCGTGACAGTCACAGACTTAGCCGTACAAGAAAGGAGTCCTGAAAATGCTAGCTGAATGGTTTCCAAATGTAGTCAAAATTTGGCCGCAGTTCGTGCAGGCGACTTGGGAGACGATTTATATGACCTTTTGGTCGGCCGTGGTCGCCGCAGTATTAGGGATTGGGACGGGAATTTTTTTAGTCATGACTCAGCCAGGAGGGATCGATGCTGATCCGCCATTTTACAGCTTCTTAGACAAGGTCGTCAATTTATTACGGTCAGTGCCATTTATTATTTTGCTGGCCGTGATCGCTCCAATCACTAAATACATAGTGGGGACGACTGTTGGGACAGCCGCGGCTTTAGTTCCGCTGATCGTAGGGATCTTTCCCTTTTATGCACGGCAGATCCAAAACGCATTGCTCAGTATTGAGCCATCGGTGATCAAAGCCGCGCAAGCGATGGGGTCTAGTCCGACAGAAATTATTTTCCGGATCTATTTGCGTGAATGTTTGCCTGACATTATCCGAGCATCAGTCGTGACGATCATTAGTTTATTAGGGCTAACCACGATGGCCGGTGCAATAGGATCTGGCGGTTTGGGCGATATTGCGATCAGTATCGGCTACGCACGTTTTGAAAACGACGTGACTTTTGCGGCTTTGCTGGTAATTTTGGTGCTGGTGTTTGCCACGCAAATTATTGGTGATCAGCTTGCTAAAAAACTGGCGCGTCTTTAGTTTCAAGAGTTTGACAAACGTTTGAAAAAATCATTCAAGAAAGGTGGGGTAAGCGTGAAAATTAAAAACTGGCTGGTCTTATGCGCCAGCTTGGTAGTGGGTGTTTTGGCAGCGGTCGGTTTGCATACCTACAATACTTATAGTGCTCAAAGTGCACCAGACCAAATCACTGTTGGGTCGCAGGGCAGTGACTATGACGTTTGGCAGCACATCGCAGCAAGCCCGCAAGCAAAAAAATTGAACTTAAAAATCACGGTCAAGCAGATCTCCGACGGTGTGCAGTTAAATAACGCGACTTCCGAAAATAACGTGAATGTCAATGCGTTCCAGTCATATTCATATATGCAGGCTTATAATAAGGAAAATCCGCAACATAAATTAGCTGTTATCGGGACAACCTACTTGGAGCCGCTCGGAATCTACTCTGATAAGTACGACTCTTTAAAGCAAATTCCGACTGGAGCGACGATCGCACTTGCAAATAACCCTGCCAACACGGCGCGAGACTTATTGTTGCTGCAAGATGCCGGCTTGATCAAGTTAAAGAAGAACTTTGGTTTATTAGGCAATACCAATGATATCGTTGAAAATCCGCGGGGTCTGAAGTTTAAAGAAATCGACGACACGACTGGACCGCGCGTGCTGAATAGTGTTGACGCAGTCTTGATTTCAAACACGGTTGCGTTGGAGGGCAAATTGAATGTTCTGCACGATTCGCTATATCATGAAAAAATCAATCAAAGTACTCGGCAAAATATCAATATTTTGGCTACTGCCGCTGGCAACCAGAAGAAAAAAGTATACCAGAAGCTGCTTAAGCTGTATCACGAGCCGGTTATCCAAAAATATGTTAAAAACCAATATCATGGGACTAAAATTGAGGTCAAAAAGCCAATTTCTTATTTGAAGTAATGGGAAAAGCGGAGTCAGCATGGTGCTTAAATGAAGTTTACTAAAAATGCGGGACTGACTTTGGTAAAGTATGTGTTACAAGTGAGAATGTGACGCAAAGTCCGACGAAGTAAGTGTTACAAGCGAGAATGTAACGCAAACTTTGACGAAGTAAGCGTCACAAGTTGGAATGTGATGCAAACTCAGGCAAAGTAAGTGTTACAAGTTGGAATGTGATGCAAACTTTGGCGAAGTAAGTGTTACAAGTTGGGATGTAACGCAAACTCAGGCGAAGTAAGTGTTACAAGCGAGAATGTGATGCAAACTATGACAAAGTAATTGTCGCAAGTTGGAATGTAACGCAAACTCAGGTCAAGTAAGCAGCACAATTCAAAAAAAATTCTCCGCCTAGCGTAGTGACCCATCAAAAAAAAGTTCCGCTGCACAAATTTGTCGTGCAGCGGAACGTTTTTTTAATTAATATTTGCTAGTTTTAAGAGTCAATTGGCATTCGGACAAGTCTAGGGTGTAGTTGATTTTTTCGTTGCCGCGCACTGTCATTTCCATGTCAGTGGAGTAGACTACAAGTCCTAATTGATGGCCCTGCGGCAAGTGATAGAAAGTCGGCTGTAAGTCGAATTCGATGTCGTAAAATTCGTCAGCCTGTAAGTCGTCTGTTTTGTAATTTGCCGTCCTGTTTTGCAAGTTGATGTGACCTTTAGAAACCATTTTAAATGGTGTTTTCTTGGTCAGCTGGAACTCATTTAAGTCATCTTCGCGCCAGTGATAGCCTTCACTGATGCTCTTGCGTGCTAAGACTGTTGGAGAGACTCCCAAACGTTTGGCGGTGCCATAGTCGACTAACATTACCGACAGCATGCCGTGATCTTGGTTGCTGGCAACCTTTAACTTCAGATGAGCCGCCCCGCGCAATAATTCGTCGTTGGCTAATGGCTGAGTTTTGAATAGCAAACGTTTGTCGCTCAAGTCACTGGCGTGGTCGGCCAAAATAGTGTTTCTCCAGTTTTCGAAGTTCTGACGGTACTTGGCAAATTGTTCATCTGACAAATGATCAGAAAATGAGACCGTGGCAGTTTTGGCAGGTTGGTTTTCAGTTAGTTTTTCTTGGTCAAAGTATAAGTTTTGCTGTTTAACCTCTGTTTTGTCCCAATCAGGATAAGCCGTCCATGTTTCGGGCTGGACATTATCTTGTACTAATACGGCTGGTAAGATCTGGTCGGCGTTATTGGCGACATCATATAACTTATTTGTCAGCCATAAGTTGATCATCTCACTATAATCTAGCGAACGAAAGGCATTGATATAGATGTGTTGGCCTTGATGCAAGATCAATTTTTTTGTAACAGGCAGTTTGGCTAAAGCACGGTAAAAATTGTAGACGTTGCGCGGCTTAACGTTCCAGTCGTTGACACCGTGCACCATGAGTACATCGCACTTGACATTTGCGACGTCTTTTAAATAATTACGCGCGTCCCAAAATGTGTTGTAGTCGCCAGTAGTGCGATCTTGCCCGCGGGTGATCTGTGCTAGTTGCTGACCAAAGAAAGGCTTGACCTTCAGATGATCGGCGCCGTCTAGTTGGCGGCTGAAACATTCTTCGGCCAAGACGTCGGCATCTTCGCCGGGAAAGCCGCCAGGCGCGATGACTAATCCATTATCGCGATAATAATCGTACCAGCTGGAAATAGCTGCTTCTGAAATAATTGTTTTTAATCCGGTAACGCCAGTCGTGGCCGCCGCCGTGGCTAGTGTTCCTAAGTATGAGCGGCCGGTCATAGCGACAGAACCGTTACACCACCAGGCTTTGATCTCAATGTTGTCGGTCTTATTTGTGAAGGCACGTCGATTGCCGGCTAGCCATTCGATAATAGCGATCGTCGAGGCAGTTTCTGCTGGACTGCCGCAGTTACGGACACCTTGTGAACCACGAGTGCCGATCCCAGCCGCGTAGACGATGGCAAATCCACGAGCAGCCAGATAATCGTTTAAAGTGTAGGAGAATTCTCGTCCAAATGTTTCCTCGGCTTGTTGGGTAGTGCCCTTTACTGGGCGTTCGGGCGGTAATTCTTCTGTGTCTTGCTGGTATTTAATGTCTTCATATTGGAGTTCATTTGGTTCTTTGCGTGTCAAAGGCTGGTCAACATTGTGCATCATTTTATCCCCAGCTTCGTCGTTGGTCCCCTGGTTATAAGGACTGGCTGTATAAACTGCTGGGACCTTTAACCCATTATTAGCGTCAGACGGTCGTAAGATCTCGGCTTTCAGTAGGTCACGTTTGCCATCATGATCAGTATCCAAGCTGGATTCGATGTAAACGACCTCTCTGATCAAATCATCAGTTGCAAAGACCGGTTGTGACTTGCCATTAAAAAGCAGCGGCTTTTGAGCGATGGGGAGGTCATATAATGGTAGAAAGTATCCTTGAGCAGCTAAAGCATCAAGTAAAATTTGGCCATTTTTGCCGCGAGTATTGAGCAGATCGTACCAAGCTCCGACTAGTTCTTCGATGTTGTTGAGTTTTTCATGATAAAGCAGGTTAAAATCCTTCATGGTTTGTAAGGGCTGGTCTACTTTGAAATCATCACCACAAGTAAAGCCGAGCAGCTGCAGTCCGACTGTGTAAAATGGAGCTGCATCGACTGTCTTTTGGTCTATGTATTCCAAGACGTTTTGTGTCGGCGTCGCTAATAGGTTGCTGACCATCTCTTTCAAAGTGCTCTGACTTTGAGCTTGAGGGAAAGATTTATAAATAAACGACAGCCACAAGTCATTCAAGCTGGTTTGCGGCGTGACTAATTGGTCTAAAAAGCCGATGCCTTGGAGTTCGGAAACTTGGGTGCGGTAGGGCACTATCATGCGTGAGTACTGATTAAATTTCATACATTTCCCTTCTTTTCTAGATAATTATTGTTACCAGCAATTATAACTCAAGTCAGCGCTTTTAGCAGGACTATGTGCTAGGAAGACTATTATTGTTTGGCAAATGAGACAGCAGACAGGACTAGTTCATAGGTAGACAAATATTTTTATTTTGGTTGCGTGAACCGGCAAGTTCCGCCTGATCAACTTAGGCAACACAAACGGAAAAACATTTACCATGATGCCTAAGTCCATTAGTGGTCAGCTTTCGTCCGGTTATCTAGTCGGGCTCCGAAACTCAGACAATTCCGCTTTGTGATCTTAGTCGGGCTACGTGAACCAAAAGTCTGCGCCTATCCAACTTTAACAACAAGTCGCAAAAAGCACGACTTATCGTTAAAGTCCGATAGTGCTCAACTTTCTCCCGGTTCACTTCGCACTGTGTTTTAGTCGGGCTACGGCAAGCAAGAAGTTCCGTATATCCAACTTAAACAGCACAGTGCAAAAAGCGCACTCTACTGTTTAAGTCCGATATACTCGCTTCTTCCCGCTTGCCTTCGCTCTGTGATTTTAGTCGGGCTGCGCATGGCAGAAGCTTGCGCCTAACTAACTTTTACGCCACAATGCAAAAAGCGCATTATAGCGTGAAAGTCTGTTAGTGCTCGGCTTCTGGACGCCATGCTCCGCCCTGTGTTTAATTAAACGCTTGCACTTGTTCTTGGGTAATGCTAGAATAAGTTTAACAAATAAATATGGTTTGTCTTCAGGGCAGGGTGTAATTCCCGACCGGCGGTAATAGTCCGCGACCCTTATCTTTTTGATGAGGCTGACTTGGTGTGATCCCAAGACCGACAGTTAAAGTCTGGATGGAAGAAGATAGAGTGATTTGGAAAATACAAACTCGCTCTGTTACCCTGGAAAAAGGTAGCAGGGCTTTTTTATGTTGACAAATTGCCGTTGAAGATAAACCTCTAATTAATTTTAGGAGGGGTTTCATCATGAAGCATAGTTCAATGAAAAAGTGGGTCATCGCAGCAGGTTTGGCAGGAATTTCTTATATCCTAAGGTTTATTGCATTTCCGGTCATTCCGCTGGTACCTTACTTGAAGATTGAGTTTGCTGATGTGCCGATCCTCTTGGGCTTCTTTGCTCTAGGGGTTGGCGGAGGAATTGGGATCGACCTGATCCGCTCATTATTGTTTTTCATCGTCTCGGGGGTTTCTTTACCTAACTTGATCGATGTCTCAACGGAATTTGTTTCAACTTTGGCAATTTGCTTGCCAGTGTACTTGATTTTGAAGGGTAAAGACGATCCGCGTGTTAAAGATTACTTATTAGCGGGTCTGGCTGGAACGTTAACTTTGACCGTTGTTCTGGCGATTGCCAATGTGGCGGTCATTATGCCGGCTTACGTTGCTTCGTTAGGAATGAAGTTGTCGTTGCCGATCAGCAAAATGGTCTTGTATGGTGTCATACCATTTAACCTGATCAAGGGTACAGCAGTCATCGGCGTCTTTGCAGTAGCATATGCTAAGATGCACGGCTGGTTGGCCAGCAAAGCAGCAACATTAAAAGCAGCACATTTATCATAAAATTAGGGCTTCCTGTCACACGCGGCAGGAAGTTTTTTTGTATCTTAAATAAAACCGTTTACGCAAGCACCAATAAATTTGATATGCTATGACTAAGACATTTACCAAGGAGTAAGCAAATGAAAATTGAACACGTTGGTCTATTTGTAGTTGATCTGGAACGGACCGTTGAATTTTATGAGCAGTTTTTTCAAGCACAGCGTTCTGATAAGTACTACAATCCACGCACGACCTTTTCTTCATATTTCCTGACTTTTCCCAGTGGGGCCCGATTGGAAGTAGGGACTAGGGACGATCTTAATAAGACCCGCCAAGAAGGTTATCCATTAGGGTATATGCACCTGGCCTTTTCTTTAGGCTCCAAGAGTGCGGTCGATGATTTGACTGAGCAGATCACGGCTGCCGGCTGCCAGCATTTGAGTGGCCCGCGGACTACGGGTGATGGTTATTATGAAAGTGTAGTGTGCGATCCGGAAGGCAACCAAATCGAATTGACCGTCTAAAAAAAGATGTCGCTGTTCTCTGTTTCAGAGATAACGACATCTTTTTTGTTTGTCAAACGTTTGATAAATTAGTCATCTTGCGCGAGTTTGCTATGTTTGAGACCATAACTGAAGTAGATGATGATCCCAATGATGAGCCACACAAGAAACATCAGCCATGTTTCACTAGAAAGCTGTGTCAGCATTACGATACATAAAATCACGGAAATGATCGGTAAAATGGGATAGAAGGGAACCTTGAATCCATTTGTATTCGGAATATCCTTGCGTTTGCGCAACGGGATGATGCCGGCAGAAACAAAAGTAAAGGCCATCAAAGTTCCGATATTGACTAAGTTAGTCAGTTGGTCAAGCGACAACATACTGCCAGTCAGGCTGATAATGATCGTGACTGCCAGCATACTGTGAGTCGGCATGTGAGTTTTCTCGCTGATCTGTCCCAAGAACTTAGGAAACAGACCATCACGACCGATCGAATAGATCAGACGTGAAGAGCTGTAGATCATTGAGATCATCATCGTAAACATTCCTAACATGGCACCAACCGAGATCACACCGGCGCCCCAGTTTTGGTGGACCAGCTGCAAGGCAAAAGCAACTGGATTACCCACATCTAATTTAGTGTATTTGACCATTCCTGTTAGAACGACCGAAACTAAGATATATAGTAGCGTGCAGATCACCAAAGTCCCAATGATCCCACGGGGCATGTTCTTTTCAGGGTGTTTGACTTCGGCAGCAGCGGCTGACACGCAGTCAAATCCTAAGTACGCAAAAAAGACCAGTGAGGCGCCAGAAAAGACACCTTTAGCGCCAAAAGGAGCAAAAGGGCTCCAGTTGGCTGGTTTGATATAAAAAGCACCGACAATGAGGAACAAGATAATAATAGCAATCTTGATCACAACCATTAAATTATTGACTTTCATGGAAGTTGAGACTCCCTGTGAGAGCAACAAGAAAATTAACCAAACGATAGCAAAAGCTACGATATTAAAATATGTGCCATGCGCAGGATCGAATGGACCGTCCAGAGCCTGTGGAATATGTAATCCAAAACCTGCAATAAATGAATTAAAATATGAAGCAAATCCTGTAGAAACTGCGGCAACGGCCAGCATGTATTCTAGGATCAAAGACCAGCCTAAAAACCACCCGATCCCCTCACCGAAAATAACATTACCAAAAGAATAAGCACTCCCGGCAATTGGCAGGGCTGATGAAAACTCAGCGTAGCACATGGCAGCGGTCGAACAGACCACGGCTGCGATAACAAATGATAAAACGATGGCAGGACCGCTATGGACAGCTGCTACAGTCCCAGGCAAAATGAAGATCCCAGTACCGATCACTGCTCCTACGCCCATAGCGATCAGGTCGGATGAACCAAGAGGTTTTTCAAACCTTTGATCTTGATCCAGGTAACGTGAGAGGTTCTCTTTGCGGGTCACGCGTTCTTTTAAACTCATAACTATGCCTCCAAACAAAATTTAACAACCTGTCACGTAAATGAGATTTTCATTAATTTGTGTAGTTGCAAATTTGAAACTTGATATACATATGGTTATATCATAAAGTTTTGTAATATTAAAGAAAAATTAGAAAAATATTTTTGCGTTTAAATAATTTGAATTTAAAAAATGTCTAAATGACATCAGATGTCAGAAGTCTGCGTGACCAGCGATTTTTTTGATACACAGAAAATTGAGAGAATGATAGAATGTAGAAAAGCACAGGGGGAATTTGATATGAAACATGTGGTAGTGATCACCGGAGCACCTGGGACCGGCAAAACGACGGTGCGCAATTATTTGACAGAAAAATATGGCATGGAAAAGGTCTTGACCCATACGACCCGCATGAAACGTGTGGGTGAACAAGACGGCGTGGATTATTATTTTGAAACAGATGAAACATTTTTTCGCAATCATTTTCTAGAACACGTTGATTATGATGACAAAAAATATGGTTCTTCGCTTGAAGGTCTGCAACGTGCCTGGGAAGATAATGATTGGGCTGTGATCGTTTTAGATACAAAAGGAGCAATTTCGTATTTACGAAAGATGCCGGCAGAAACATTGGTGCTCTATTTAGAAACCTCTGACCAAAAAAAGCAAGCGCAACGCTTGGCGGAGCGTGGTGACAGAGTGGAGCTGATCAAAAAGCGTTTAGCAAGCCAAGAGGCTAAACGTGATCTCGAATTACCCCAAGAATTACACGCACATGCCCAGCTTTTATTAAATGATGACTGGGAACAAACTAAGCATTATTTGGATGCATGGCTGGTCAAGGTTGGTTGGAAGGTTGCTGCTTCCGACTTTCAGGATTAAAAATTGCTTGTTGCTGAAGAGCATTTACTGTGCTTTTTTGACTAAATGTAAAATCTGTCAGTTAACGTGGACAAATATTCGTGATACTATACCATAGTAGTAATGATTACTTTTTAAAGGACGTGAATGATTTGATTGCTGATGCAGTGCGGATCTTGAAAAAGAACAATTATAAATTAACCAAGCAGCGGCGCAGTCTGCTGGAGTACTTGAGTGATAATCAGCACGAATATTTGGAAGTCACACAAGTCGATAAACACATGCGCGAAATTTATCCAACAATGAGTTATAACACGGTTTACCGTAATCTCCGTGAATTCGAGCAAATTGGTATCATTGAGACTAAAAGTCAGGCTGGTGGTACGATCGTTAAGTATCAGTGCGATTTCAGCAATATGCACCACCACCATTTTATTTGCCGCAATTGTGGCGCGGTGTTTGAATTAGAAGAATGCCCGCTGGATTATTTTCAAGAACAGCTTCCCGGCTGTAAAATTGAAGGACATCGTTTCGAAATCTATGGGATCTGCGATAAATGTGTGGCTCAAGGTGTTTCCTAAGAGATGCAGTCAACTTTTTTATAAAATTGGTAAACACTTTTAAAATTGTCTAAGGAAACAGCTGTTTGTGTTTTTTATTGAAAAAATTATTCTATAATAAGAAAATAGGGTGGAACAGGTTGGGCGAAATTAAGCCGCTTGTTTCCACTGTTTTAATAGTCGGGCTACGGCAAGCAAGAAGTTCCGT
>NZ_AZFI01000007.1 GCF_001435755.1 Ligilactobacillus acidipiscis DSM 15836
GCACTAATGGACTTAGGCATTATGGCAAGTGCTTTTCTTGTCGTGATGTCTAAGTTAATTAGGCGGAGCTTTCTGGGTCACGTAGCCCGACTAAAAAAACAGGGCGGAGTGAATCGCTTAAAAGTTGAGCATTATCGGACTTCAACAATAAGTCGTGTTTTTTACGACTTGTTGTTGAAGTTGGATAGGCGCAGACTTTTGATTCACGTAGCCCGACTACTAAAACAAAGCCGAGAGAACTCAACTAATATGAATTAACTACCAGTGAAACATCTCTTTCAACAATTATTTTCAAGGTAACGTTTTAAAATATGGTATAAAGAAAACTGTAAGCGGTCAATAATTAAGCTCATCCACGGCAAGTCAGCATCCGAGCAGCACAAATTTGTCAGAAACTTGAAATTTTAGAAAATAAGAAAACGCTTTTTCTAAAAACTTATGAAAACATTAGCTAGTTTGCGTGTATATTCACATATTTTGCTTGTTTTTCCCCTCTAAAAACGATAAAATAATGAAGGTGGATGAATGTCAGTGAGTTCATCAAAAAATATTTTTTCTGGACTAGTGAAATTGTCTGAGGCAGTTTCACATGAAAGAGAGGAGCTTATTAAATGTCTGTTTATATTGAAAAGGTTAAAGCACGCGAAATCTTTGATTCCCGTGGCAACCCGACTGTTGAAGCCGATGTGATCTTGTCAGACGGCACAATGGGTCGCGCTGCTGTTCCATCTGGTGCTTCTACTGGTGAAAGAGAAGCTGTTGAATTACGTGATGGTGGTGACCGTCTTCAAGGTAAAGGTGTTTTGAAGGCTGTTAACAACGTAAATACTGAAATCAATGATGCTTTGCATGGTGTTGACCCATTCAACCAAGCAGCAGTTGACCAAATCATGATCGACCTTGATGGTACTGATAACAAGGGTCGCTTAGGTGCCAACGCTATTTTGGGTGTTTCAATGGCTAACTGTCGTGCAGCAGCTAACTATGAAGGTATTCCTTTGTATCGTTACCTTGGCGGTACACATGCAGAATTACCTCAATCATTCCATAACGTTATCAATGGTGGTAAGCATGCCGATTCAGGTATCGACACACAGGAATTCATGATTTCTCCAGTTAAGAAAGAATCATTCCGTGACGGTATCGAAAAAATCGCTAACGTCTACCACACATTGAAGAGCGTTTTAGCTGAAAAAGGCTACGAAACAGGCTTGGGTGACGAAGGTGGATTTGCTCCACGTTTGGACTCAACTGAAGAAGCGATTGAAATGCTCGTTGCAGCTATCAAACAAGCTGGCTACGAACCAGGCGAAGAAATTGCTATCGCTTTGGATCCTGCTTCATCAGAATTCTACGACCATGAGACTGGTAACTACAAATTCGAAGGAACAGAAAAGACTCCTGACGAAATGATCAAGTACTACGAAGGCTTAGTTGAAAAGTACCCGATCATTTCGATCGAAGATCCATTTGGCGAAGACGACTGGGAGAACTATGCTAAGTTCACTGCAGCTGTTGGCGACAAAGTTCAAATCGTTGACGATGACTTAGTTGTTACTAACCCTGCTATCGTTCGTGAAGCTATCAAGAAAGGCTGCGGTAACGCTGTCTTGATCAAGCTTAACCAAATCGGTACAGTTTCAGAAACACTAGAAACAATTCGCATGGCTAAAAAGAACGGCTGGACAGTTATGATGTCACACCGTTCAGGTGAAACTGGCGATACATTCATCGCTGACTTCGCTGTTGCCACAGAATCTGGTGAAATCAAGACTGGTGCTATGGCACGTTCAGAACGTGTTGAAAAGTACAACCAACTTCTCCGTATCGAAGAAGAACTCAAGGGTACAGCACCTGTTGCACGTTTCCCACACAGTGTTGACTTTGACTAAAATTTAACACATCAAAGTGTTTGGCTCAGTTCTCTTAATTGAGAGCTGAGTTTTTTTGTAACATAGTACATGCTGCAAGATTCATCAACGCAATGTTTCAGGTCGGTTTCACGACTAAATCTGACAAAAAGCTCTATTACCAGGTGAAAAAAACAAAATAGCTGACCAAAAACTGAAATTTTCATAAATTTAGCATGAAAACTTGAACACAATGAAAAAAATAGCTATGATAGTTTTTGTTACTAAACAAATAGCGTACATATTTAACGCGAGAAAGGATCAATTTCTTTTGGATATTATAAAATCAATAATCTTAGGCATCGTTGAAGGGATCACTGAATTTCTTCCGATCAGTTCAACTGGACACCTTGTTTTGGTCGATGAATTCATCAAAATGCAACAGCCTAAACAATTCACCGACATGTTTAACGTTGTGATCCAGTTAGGGGCCATCATGGCTGTGGTCGTCTTGTACTTCCATAAATTAAATCCCCTCTCTCCTAAAAAAACGGGGCGGGAAAAGAAAAGTACCTGGAACCTGTGGTTAAAAGTCATCGTCGCTGTGCTTCCATCTGCGATCATCGGCTTACCTCTTAACGACTGGATGGACGAGCACTTGATGAACTGGGCCGTTGTCTCAGCAACACTGATCATATACGGGATTTTGTTCATTATCGTCGAAAATCGCAACGAAAAGAAAAAGTCTGACCTGCATGCAAGATATTCTGATCTTGACAGCTTGCCTTACAGCATTGCATTGTTTATCGGAATGTTCCAAGTTTTATCTTTGATCCCCGGAACTTCACGCTCCGGTGCGACGATCTTAGGGGCTATCTTAATTGGAGCTTCACGTTATGTCGGGACTGAATTTTCATTTTTCTTAGCGATCCCAACGATGTTTGGGGCCTCGCTGCTAAAAATCGTTAAGTTCTTTGCCAAAGGCGGCTCTCTTGGCGGCGAACAAGGTGTGATCTTGTTAGTTGGCATGGTTGTATCATTTGTCGTTGCCTACCTGTCGATCCGCTTCTTGATGAACTACATCAAAAACAACGATTTCAAAGCTTTTGGTTGGTACCGGATCATTCTAGGTGCACTTGTGATCGGAGTTAATTTATTCTTGTTATAAAACACAAAGGGACTTCTTACATTTGCCATGTAGGAAGCCCCTTTTTTTAATATCATCGTTTTCTCTGTTCCAATTTCAATAAAGCTTTCTTTCGTTCTATTCCGCCTGCATAGCCAGTCAGTGAACCATCACTGCCGACCACGCGATGACAGGGAATAAAGATGCTCAGCGGATTATGCGCCACTGCTCCGGCGACTGAACGGGCATACTTGCTAGAAACAGCCGGCGTTTTCACCTGGGCAGCTAAATCTTGATAGCTGATCACTTTCCCATATAAGACCTGTTGCAAAGCAGTTAGAACTGACCGCCTAAACTCAGTTACTTGCGGATCCAAGTGAACGAAACCAGCTCCTGGATTTTGCCCGGCAAAATACTGATCAAGCCAAAGCGCTGCCTGTTTCAAAACATGATCTTGCTGGTCGCGCATCTGCGTCTGGCAAAGACCCGCAGCGTAATATTTTTGGTCTTCAAACCAACAGCCAATTAGGCTTTGTCCGTTGCTGGCCAGCAGTAATTTTCCTAACGGTGAATAATAAATTTGTGTGTTGATCGTTGAATTCATCTGACCCCTTCTCACTATTTCAGATACAACTTACCCAGCTTTTCTAAATCTTGATCCGATAGTTTCATCTTATCTTGCAGATAATTTTGGACAGAACCTGAGATCGCATTGGCAGTATGGTACAAAGTTTCAAAGTTCTCGCTGGCAACAGCCAAGTTAGAATTCAACTCATTAGCCAAACTGTCCTGATCATCATCAGTTAAAATACCGTTGATCATCTCAGTCGATGCATTAGAATAATAAAGATTAGTCATCAAATAATCATTCATGATCGCTTCATCTTTGACCTGGAGAGCATTTAAAATCAAAAAGCCGCCGACTCCAGTCCGATCCTTGCCCGCTGCACAATGAAAAACCAAACTTTCATCAGGCTGATCATTTTGCAATAACAGTTGGAAAAGATTGCGATAAACATGTTGCGCATGGGGATCCGCTAACATTTGCGCGTAGGACTCGTCAACAAACGACAAGTTGCCAGTCTTCAACTTCATTGACCCAACGACACCCAAATTTTTAAATAAAGATGAGGCAAATGGATAAACTGATAAATTATAATAATGTGCTCCTTCAGGCATTTTGTCTGGGAAATAAGCAGATTCTGATTCCGAACGCAAATCGACCACGTATTTGAGACCATAATCTTTCAAATAATCCACATCTTCAGGTGCTAGTTCACCGAGGTTCCCACTACGCAAAAGTTTGCGCCATTGAGTCACCTGGCCGTTCTTGGTAGGATATCCGCCCATTTCGCGAAAATTAACACCAAACCTGAGTTTTAACATCCGATCTTTTTCCAAAATCAAGTCACCCCTTCAAGTTCTCTTATAACAAACCCTCTAGCTTTAAAAAAGGACGGGAGTTTAGTTTTCCCGTCCTTACTTTCACCTACTATTTAACCACATGACTAGTCTGCAGTCGAATTGTTTGTTTCTGATTTCTCATCATCATCTGACGTTGATTCTTCTTCCGGCAATTTTTCAACCGTCATCCATTCGATGTAGTTCCGGTTAAATTCTGTTACTTTGATATTCAACTGTCCGATCTCGATCTCACTGCCCAGCTTGATCTTATAATTTTCCAGCAAGTAACCAGCAACTGTCACAGACTCAGATTCCTGGAAATACTTGTCCTTAAAATGAAAATAGCGTTCAAAATCATAGAGAGTAGTTTTGCCAGAAACACTATAGGTCCCATCACCGTTGTCAATAATATCATCTGGTGAAACATCATCGGCCTCATCTTTGACTGTCCCAAACAACTCTTCATAAATATCGCGGTCAGTTACGATCCCGCTGGTACCGCCGTACTCGTCCAAAATGACGACCATGGGGACGTGCTTTTGAATCATTTGCTTCAATAAGTTTTGAATCGGCGTAACTTCCGGAGCAGTACTAATAGTCCGCATTAGTTTTGCAACACGCACAGTTCCATCGACTTGAGCTTGACGAACGATGTCATAGATGTAAACATAGCCCAAGATCTTATCCTTATCATTATTAGCAACAACCGGATAACGACTAAACTTTTGTTCCAAATAAAGCTCAGTAACATCATCGACTGTTTGAGTCACATCGATGACTTCCAAGCTAGTCCGATCGACCATGATGTCTTTAGCGACCTTATCATTAAATTCAAAAGCACGCTCCATATATAAATAATCATTACGATCGATCGACCCGCCAGTCACGGCGTTTTTAGAGATGTTCAAGATCTCGTTTTGCGATAAAACATCTTCATCTTCACCTGCAGGTTTTAATCCGATCAAGCGGACGATCCCGGTGGCAGAAACATTCAGCAACCACACGAACGGGTAAAAGATAATATGAAAATAATGCAAAGGTGTGACGATAAACATCATCATTTTCATGGGCATATCAATACTGATATTTTTCGGCACGATCTCAGTCAAGACCACTTCCAAATAAGTCAACAATACAACACCTAAAATTGCACTGATCGACACAGCGGTCGTGTGACTAAAAGGTAAAACACCAAACAGGTCCAAAAAGATCTTAGTCAACGAATCGGCACCAATCCAACCTAAGATGATCCCTGTCAATGAAACTCCGACCTGTGTAGTTGATAGATATTCATTCATGTTATTTATCATCTGTAAGGATAATTTTAACCTGCGCTGGTTGCCCTTCCCGCTTTCAAGAGCACTTTCTACCGCACTCTTACGTAAGGTAACAATGGCAAATTCAGACGCAACGAAAAACGCCGCAAAAAAGAATACGATCAATATGATGAACAAATTTGTGATCGTTTGACCACTTGACATTAAGTCATTCCTCATTTCTAAATTATACTTATATTTATTCTAAATATATCATAGCACCTTTTGCCAAAATTATGTACAAACTTCACTGCAACAGCTGTGCAAAATTAAGTATTGTACCAATGATCATTATTGACTTCTTTTTATAGAAAAACAGAGCGGCTACGATACATCTTAAAATTTTAGCTCATTGCTTTTCCAGCCCACTGTTCAACTGTCTTTCCCAGTCTTTCTTTCAAACGTTTGATAAACTCAACCATAAGTTTCAATTCAACTAGTGATGTCACTTTACCAAATGTTTGCGCCTGGAAGTTAGCTTTCCTCTCTAGTCGTTGATTTGTCATACTTAGGGCCAGATGACTTCCTTTTTAATTAAAATACAAAAAGCCGCTGCTCTTAGCAACGACTTTCTTTAAGAGACATCCCCCAGCTTTTACTTAGCCGGAAGTACGCCGCCTTTATATTGTTTCTTGATCCAGTTCTGTGTTGAATCTGATTGCAAAGCCTTCATTAACTTCTTGATCGCAGGTTTCTTCGTATCGCCTTTGCGGACTGCGACCACATTGACGTAAGGAGAGGACTTCTTTTCCAGTGCGATACTATCTTTTGGCGGATTCAAACCAGCTTGCACGGCATAGTTCGCATTGATCACAGTTGCGGCAGCTTCATTTGATTCATACAATTTAGGCATCAATTTTGCCTCATAAGTATGCTTGAACTTCAAGTTTTTCTTATTAGTTGCAATGTCATCAAATGTCGCTGTTTCAAGGTTGACACCTTTTTTGATTGTGATCAAACCAGCATCTTTAAATATTTGTAAAACACGGCCATAATCAGCTACGTTGCTGGAGACCAGAACTGTTGAATTTTGAGGCAGATCTTTTAAGTTCTTGTATTTCTTAGAATAAACACCGATCGGTTCCAAATGAACACCGCCAGCATTAACTAAACTGCCCTTATTTTTTTTGTTCCAATTATTTAAAAATGGTTTATGTTGGAAGTAGTTAGCATCTAATTCTTTTGAAGCCAGAGCTTTATTAGGCATTACGTAATCATCAAAGACCTTGACCTTCAAATTAATGCCTTCCTTTTTCAGTTGCGGCTTAACATGTTCCAAAATTTTAGCATGCGGATTAGCCGAAGCACCAACAGTGATCGTCGTTGTCTTTTGACTTGAACTGTCCTTTGACCCACAACCGACCAGCAAAAGCACACTGGCTGCTGCAATAGACAATAAACTTACCAAACGTTTCTTTTTCATATTCTTCAACTCCTATTTTTTGTTTTGTTTCTATTGATCAACATTAATTACTAGCGTTTATCGACTTTTTTGGTAACAAGATCTCCCAAATACTGGAACGCAAACACGATTATCACGATTACGACCGTTGCTGCCAACGTAATAGCATTATTGTACGATTGGAAACCATCTGTATAAGCCAACTGTCCTAAACCACCTGCACCGATCGCACCAGCCATCGCCGTATAACCGATCAATGAAATTGCTGTAACAGTGATACCTGAAACTAAAGCCGGCAAACTTTCCGGGATCAAGACTTTCCAGACAACTTGCCAGCTGCTGGCACCCATTGAATATGCTGCCTCGATCACCCCACTATCAACATCATTAAAGGCAATTTGTACTAACCGGGCATAAAACGGTGCGGCCGAGACGACCAGCGATGGGATCGCGGCTTTGGCACCTGTAATCGCCCCAACGATCACCTGAGTGACTGGCAATAACAAGACGATCAAAATGATAAAAGGTATCGAACGAAAGACATTGACAAAGAATCCGACGATCCAATTTAAAATCTTAACGGCAATATTCTTACTGCCATCCGTTTGATATAGCAACAATCCCAACAAAATCCCCAAAATCGCTACGATCACTACCGATAAAACTGTCATCCATAAAGTTTCCCAGGCCGCATTCCACACATTGGGCCAGTTGACGTTATTAAATTGAAAATATGAACTAAGTCCTTGCTCACCCATTATTGATCACCTTCGTTTCTACACGCATTTTGTTCAGAAAGTCCAATGCTCCTTCAATATCTTTAGGTTCACCCAGTAGTTGAACAAACAACGTGCCGATCGCACTCTGCCTATCACCAATTTGATGAATAGACCCTTCTAAGATACTCATCGTTACATTAGGAAATTCACGGATCATTTCAGTTACGATCGGCAGTTTGACTTGATCACCATGAAATTTGAGTGAAACGATCTTGCCTTGCGGATATTTTTTGATCAAATCAGCTGTAATTTGCTTGATATCAGGAGTTTGACTTTTATCCACTTCCGAATTAACAAAACGTTTAGTCAATTCTTCTTGCGGGTCGGTAAAGACTGTTGAAACTGGTCCTTTTTCGATCAATTTACCATCCTCCATTACCGCAACTGAGTCTGCCAAACGGCGAATAACATGCATCTCGTGTGTGATAATGATGATCGTCAAGTTCATTTGCTGGTTGATATGTTCCAGTAAGTCTAACACTTCATCGGTCGTTTGCGGGTCCAAGGCACTTGTCGCTTCGTCAGATATCAAGATATCTGGATCATTGGCCAGAGCTCTAGCTATACCGACCCGCTGTTTTTGTCCACCAGAAAGCTGTGCTGGATATGAATGGACCCGGTCACCCAAGCCAACTAGGTCTGCCAAATTTTGTGCTTTCTTAACGCGTTCAGCTTTAGAGATGCCGCTTAATTCCATCGGAAACATGATGTTTTCCAAAACTGTCCGTGACCAGAGCAAGTTGAAATGCTGAAAGATCATACCGATCTTTTTACGTTGATCCCGCAATTTTTCACCGCTCAGGGTATCGATCCTGGTACCATCGATCAAAACTTCACCAGAAGTCGGCATTTCTAGTCCGTTCAACATTCGGACCAAGGTACTTTTACCGGCACCGGAAAAACCGACTATTCCGTAAACTTCACCACTGTTGACTGTCAAATTCACATTATTAACAGCCTTGACTTCCCCTTCCTTTGTTTGGAAGGTTTTCGAAATGTCTTTTAACTCTATCATTGACCTATCCTGCTTTCTGCTCTATGTCATTAAAAATCTGCTCTGTCAATATTATTTAACCTCTGGAGGTTCGCCTCATCCTGGGTATAAAAAAACGGGTCCCACCCTTTGTCATACAAAGGACGAAAACCCGTGGTACCACCTTAATTGCTATTACTTTTAGATATCATAATAGCCGCTTAGTCTCAAACAAGACCGTGATGGTATCGCAATCGGCGGACCGTCAGCTTGCACTAACGATCAACTTAGAGCTCATCTTCATTTTCTCTTTCCATCCTTCTTTGCAGCCACCGAAGGTCTCTTTAAATGTACTAAGGAAAATTACTCTTCTCTTCAACGTTTTTTCATATTCTTAATGTCTTTGATATTAAGCGTTAAAATGAGCTTTGTCAACTGTTTTTTTATAATTGTATTAGTTATTGATGGCAAACTTCTTACTTAAGCCAAAAACTGAGTCGCCAAAAATACGCTTGGCAACTCAGTTCTGTTAAACTATTTACTTTAATTTGATCTCAGCAACTTGGTCTTTGGCTGCGATTTGTCCTGTCTTATCCAAACTAAAGTCCGCAACCTGATCCATGTTAGTGACTGCGATGATCGTTTCCGTTGATTTGCCTGCGTCTGTAACCGCCTGCCAGTCAACATTTGCCAACAGTTCACCAGCAGTTACCTGTTGACCTGCAGAAACTTTTACGTCAAACGGAGTTCCTTTTAGGTCAACAGTATCGATCCCTAAGTGAATCAAAATTTCCAAACCGCCCGCTGTGGTGATCCCTAGCGCGTGTTTAGTAGGGAAAACTGAACTGATCGTCCCGTTGATCGGTGCATAAATTTCCCCGCTCGTTGGTTTTACGATATAACCATCACCCATCGTTTTCTTTGAAAAGACGTCATCTGCCGAAGCAGTAATATCTTTCAACTCACCACTCACTGCTGACTGTAAACTTTCATTTTTGATTTCAGGATCTGCCTGTGGCTGAACTTCTTCATCTGCAACTTTATCTGCTTGTAGTTCTTCAACTGCGACACCTGCACGTTCTGCAGCAGCTTCAGCCTTTTCAACTGCTAACTTATCCTTCGGTATTCCAAAGAAGTAAGTGACAATAAAACCGCCAATATAAGCTGCGATCAAACCTAAAACATAGCCCCACCAGCGACCATGATCGATCAATGGAATCAACGGCAAACCAGATGGTCCGATCGCGATGGCACCGATCTTACCGATAGCGCCGATCACAGCACCACCGATCCCGCCACCGATACATGCGGTAATAAATGGCCGCCCTAATGGCAAAGTTACCGCATAGATCAACGGCTCACCAATACCCAAGATCCCAACTGGCAATGAGCCCTTGATCATGTCAACTAATTTTTGATCGTGACGTAAACGGATCCACAAAGCAATAGCAGCTCCAACTTGTCCGCCACCAGCCATCGCTAAGATCGGCAAAAGCGGAGTATTACCAGTCTGGCTGATCATTTGCACATGGATCGGCGTTAAGATTTGATGCAAGCCTAACATAACCATCGGCAAGAACAAAGCTCCCAAAACAAAACCGGAAAAAGCTCCCCCGACATTTAAGACCCAGTTGATCCCGCCAACTAACCCGTCAGAAACAAAACCGGCTAATGGCATAATGACAAAGATCTCTGCCAATCCTATCAGCAGCAAGCCGGCCATCGGCGTGATAATAATATCGATCGAATCAGGGATCCACTGGTGCATCTTCTTTTCAATCACAGATAACAGCCAAACTGCCAAAATAACACCAATAATACCGCCTTGGTTAGCGGCTAGAGCACTACCGTTAAAAAGGTTTTTGATCGGTGCATCAGGGTCCATCCCTGTCAGTAAGACAACTGCACCGGTAACCCCGCCAAGTGTTGGTGTGGCACCCCAGACTCGTGCAGCATTGATCCCGGTATAAATTGGCAAGTATGTAAACATACCGTTTTTAATAATATTAAGAACTAGTGCAACTTGAGTCCAACCTTCACCCGTCAGCGTTTTAGAGGTGATCAAGTTAGAAATAATGGCTGCAATACCAGCAATCAAACCAGAACCAACAAAGGCTGGGATCATCGGAACGAAGATATTAGCAATATCTTTCAATAATGACTTAAACGGTGATTTCTTCTGTTTTTCCTTCGTTTCAGCTTTTACTTCTTCAGCACGTTGCGCAGCACGAGCTTTGTTGCTTTCAACTTTTTCACCCGATTTATTACCAGAATAAGCTTCCATCGCAGCATCGACTTTGTTAACTTTACCAGGTCCAACAACGACCTGTAACTGCTCATCATTAACAACACCCAATACCCCCGGGAGTTCCTTTAGTTTAGCTTCATCGATCTTGTCATGGTCAAAGACCTCGATCCGGATCCGGGTCATACAATTTTCAAATGATTCTACGTTGTCCACGCCGCCGGAATACTTGTAAATTTTTTCCGCGACTTCTTTAGCATTAAATTCATCTGCCATAATAAAACAGCCCCCTTTTTATTCGCCTTCAATACTTTTTTTAACAAAACCATCTGCAGCAGCTAGTCTTTGTTCTGCTTGCTCTTTATTCGTACCCGTTTTTGCCATCACGATCGCCGTTTTGACACTCAGGTTTGCTTCGTCCAAATAATGCTCGGCCTCTGCATAGCTGACACCAGTGGCCTGCATGACGATCTGCTTGGCACGCTCAACCAGCTTTTCATTAGTTGCTTTAACATCGACCATCAAATTATTGTAAACTTTACCGATCCCGATCATCGACAAAGTAGACAACATATTCAAGATCAGCTTTTGCGCTGTACCTGACTTCAAACGGGTCGACCCTGTCAAAAATTCTGGTCCGCAATCAACTTCGATCGCAGTTTTCGCGTACTTAGAGATCGCGGCATTCGGATTACATGCCAGTGAGATCGTAGCGGCCCCGACACTTGCCGCGTACTTCAAACCGCCGATCACATATGGTGTCCGACCACTTGCCGCGATCCCAACAACTGCATCATTTTCTGTCAAGTTTAATTCCTGCAAGTCTTGCGGCCCCAAGGTCAAGGAATCTTCAGCCCCTTCGACTGCAACTGTCATCGCCTGTGCACCGCCAGCGATCAAGCCGACTACCATTTCCTTTGAAACACCAAAGGTCGGAACACATTCGGCAGCATCTAAAACACCCAAACGTCCGCTAGTACCCGCCCCCATATAAATCAGGCGACCGCCGTGGTTAAACGCTTGAATGATCTGTTTAACTGCTTGTGCGATCTGCGGCAATGCTTTTTCAACACTGGGAGCGACCTTTTGATCTTCTTGATTCATCAATTGGGCAGCTGTTTCTACAGATAATTCATCTAAATTCATCGTAGCGTCATTACGTCGTTCAGTCGTCAAATTACTCAGATCAACTTTCATCTGCATACTCCTTTCCAATTTAAAAGCTTTCTTACTAACCGAATTTTAGCATTTGTAAGCGCATTATTCAAACATTATTCGGTTTTTATAATTTTAGTTGTTATAATTATGAAATAAAATTTCTTAAATAGCAATCAAAATAATTTATTTTATCTTAAAAAAAGAGGCTGTCCCGTTAGGACACCCCATTCAATCATTATTCAAACGTTTGATCAACTCACGCGAGTCTTTCAGACTATCTAAGACTTCGGCATAATACCGCGCAACGTAGCGGAACAACAAAACGTCAGCCACGAAAAATTCAGTGACTAGCGAGGTCGAAGCTCCGGGTCGGATCACTGACTCACCCAAATTTTGCGATTCGAGCAGGTGATCTGCCAACATGGCTCCGGTAGAGTTAGTATTTGCTGTCACTAAAACGGTCGTAATACTCTTTTCTTTAGCAAATTTCAGCAAAGTAACGACTTCCTTGGTATTGCCACTGGTCGAAACTACAAGCAAAAGATCTTCAGTACTGCCAGACGCTAAAGTCGTTGCTGCCAAATGAATGTCATTATTGACGACGGCACTAAGGCCCAAGCGGCTTAGTTTTTGGTACATATCTTGCACAACAAGTGAAGATGACACCAGCCCAAAAAGCTGGACTTGATGTGCTTCATGGAGTGCAGTAACAACTGTTTCGATCACTTGATCATCGAGTTTTTTAGTCGTGACTTTCAACGCATTTTCAAAATGCAGCTGTAGTTTACCGCTGATCTCGCTCGCACTTTCTCCAGGTTTGATCTCACCATACTCTTGACCCTGAGTCTCCTGAACTGCTGCTGACAAATGCAACTTCAGATCAGAATAACCATCAAGGTCCAAACGGCGGCAAAAACGAACAACTGTCGCTGCACTGATTTGACAGCGTTGTGCCAGGCTTTGGACGGGTAATTGCATGACCTCAGTTGGTGAAGCCAAGATGTAGTCGCACAAAACACGTTCTTTTTTGCTGACCTGATTCCTTACGTTTTGGATCACGACCAAAATATTTTCCATATGACTTTCCCTCGATCATTTATTTTTTACTAGCTGAGTTTTCCTCGATCGTATCCAATAATTCCTGCACTCTAGCCGTAATTTTTTCGCCGAACTCTTCAGGTGCTTGTCCCAGTTCAGTGACCGAACAGATCTGGTCGATCCGCAAGCCGGATGCATTTATAGCAGGAGCTTTAACAATCAAATTAACGACAGCTGGCACTTCATCTTCTTGCTGGTCGAAAAAGTTATCGACCTGCTTGACATTTTCAAATGGTAAATTGATCACACCACTTTCCAGACTGATAATGATCGGCTCTCCCTTAGTTTTTAGCAGCAACCGGCTTTGCACCAATTTGTCATCATTTGTGACCTGCACGAAATTAGTGATCATTTGATCAACTAGCTTGCTCTTTTTTTTAGCGAATTCACTTTTCGTGGCTTCGACTTGTTTGATCTCATAATTTTCATTAGTTATTTCTTCTACAAATTTATTTACTGCGATCTGCATTATTTTATTCCACATCCCCTAAGAATTTCTAGCAAACATTATACTGGCAATTTGAAAAAAAGCAAAGTTCGTTAACTTTTACGTGCGACCACCGAAAAGGTCAATGGTATTTGCGGATAGCTGGCTGGCATTTTCCACTCGTCTTTACTCTCATCATAGGTTAACATTGGCAAAGCCTGCCAATCAGTAACTTGGTGCTCCCCCAACTCTTCGATCGTTAATCCAGCGGCTCGTAAAACAGACACGATCTCATGAAAGTCATGAGCCCAGTTGTAATTACGCGTATGTTTGACCTTAGCATTGTTATTCGCTTTAGTGCTGACAACATATGAGCCATCGTCTTCATAAAATGACTGAGTACCACTGAAGTAATCTTGCTTGATCTCAAAGCCTTCATTATCCAAAGCAAATAACAATGGATGATTGTCGCGGATCATAAAGACTCCATTAGGTGCTAACAAGTCAGCAATCGACTGCGCCCAATCTTTCAGATCCGGCAGCCAGGTGATAGTTCCTGCGCTAGTCACAATGACATCGAACTGCCCTAATTTGTCAGGCAGCGCTGCCGCAGCATAACGGGCATCACCTTTAACATAATTAATATCCGCCCGGGCTTTGGCAGCTAATTTTCTTGCATAGTCCAACGATTTGGGAGAAAAGTCCAGTCCATGAACAGACTGAGCTCCAAGCCGCCACCAGCTGAGAGTATCATTTCCAATATGACATTGCAGATGTAACAAACGTTCACCGGCTACTGAACTCCCCGGCAAAAAAGGCTGCAGAACTGCCAAGTCGCGCTTGACAGTTGCCGTGAGCGCATGCGGATCAGCCGCAAACATGTTGAGATCGCCATAGCCGCCGTTTGCATGGATGTCAGCACGGTCATCCCAGTTTGCTAAGTTTTCGTGGACTTCTTTTTTGTTATTGCTCATTCAATTTACTCCAGTCTTTACACCATCTTGAGTGGTTAGCGTATTGTTTTGTCTTATTTATTTTATCACTATTTTTCAGCTGACTGTTACTGTAGCTTAATTTTCAAATTGGCTAATTCTTCGCCTGACTTTTAGCCGATTTTGCCATATTGGCTAATTCTTTGTCTGACTTTTAGCCGATTTTCTCAAATTGGCTAAGACTTCTCCCAACTTCTAGCCGATAATGCTCGGAAGTTCCCGCTTCACTTGACCTTGTTTAAAAAAAGACCTGATCATTTCGACCAGGTCTTAACACTATTACAAATTAGCATCCATATCAAATATCAGCTTGGAAAATTGCAGTCCTTGTTTGACAAAATTGCCAATTTCTTTCATTGTGCGGTCACGCATTTCTGCAACCATTTCGTGGTTTCTAGTAGTCAAGTAAGCTACCAATTCTTGTCCACTCAACTCAGCTGCATTCTTGTCTGTTTCTGCGATCAAACGGTGCTGTTCTTCTTTAGCATCTGTCAAGTAATCACGATTTTCTTGCAAGAAGTTAGAATAATGTGTTTCCGTCAACATTGACAATGTCCGATACATCCAATAAGCATCTTTGATATTGTAATCACAAGACGTCTCACTCCATGATGGGTCAGTATCAGTGGCATTGCTGTAAAATGGCACATACGGTGTGAATGTTGGTACACCAAAACAGATCCACATTAAAGCCGCTTGTTGGGCTGGTACGTCATTTCTGATCTGCAAAACATGGGAATTTTGAGTCCGGTTTAATGAGATCGGGCGGAACTTCTTTTTGTCTGCTTCAGAACCATGTCCCAACGGATCATAAGGTGTTTCATTGTAATGAGAACTTAAAACGTCTTCCAGATCCTCCACTGATAATAATCGGTTAGCGTGGCAAATAAACGGCAGGTTGCTACTTTGCGGATCTTGCTCGATCTACGGATTAAAACAGCGTTGTCCATACCAAACACGCGGTGTGTTGTAGTGGCGGTCTTTTTCATTATCTGTCCCGAAGATCCGCCGAAAGTTAAAATCGTCCTTGGATGGGTTCAAATGATGTTCTGCAACAAACTCCTGCAAACCGTCTGACCACATATAATTGTCTGGATCATTAAAATCAATATGATCTTGAGCAACTTGATTAGCTGCGATCGCATACGCGTCATCTGGAATACGAGTTGCAGCCCAGTGATGACCAGTAACGATTTCCATGTACCATACTTCATTTGCGTCAGATAACAAGATCCCGTTTCCTTCGGGAGAACCGTACTTTTTGATCAAGTTGCCTAAGTACTTCACCCCATGGCGCGCTGAATCAATAAACGGTGCAACCATAGTTTGCAAGGAATCTTCTGCCAAACCATTCTTTACCCAGGGATCATAAGCTAGAGCGCGTTCATTGCCGTAAACTGATTCTGTTGACGACATTGCGACGTTTCTTTCGTTGATCGAAGTTTCGTTGAAGACGCCCCACCTGTCGACTTCAACGTTGGGAGTAAATGTCGTTTTGTAACCTGATTCTGGCAGTGGTGCCTTAAAACCGTTGATATTTGATTCTAGGGTCTCATGCCGGCCAGAAACCGCCTGTTGCATTACAAAACGTTGCGGTGTTAGTGGCAAAAATGTGTCATCGTTACGAGCAATCATCGTCGAACCATCAATGCTTGCTTTCTTGCCGACCAAGATCGTAGTACATGCGCTCTCATTCATTTAAACCATTCCTTTACTCAAATTATTATTCCGTTTCTATTTTAGCATTCTATGCACACAAATTTGCTGGCCCCGACTAATTCTCATAATTCACCCATTTTCAACTCACGAAAATAGCGTCCTCTCACAAGCTGTAAAGGACCACCCTTTGTTTTACTGTGCTTGATAATCATCCAGAAATTTCAGTTGTCCTTGCAACAAAAGCATTTGGTCTTGACCCTTGGCCGCTTCGAACTGAACTCCGAGCGGCAGTCCTTACTTGGAAACATAGGCCAGCAAACTTAATGCAGGTTCACCAGAAACATTTGCCAGTGGGGTGAACGGCGTCTTTGCTAAACAATGCAGCCAAGCATCATAGATCAAGTGGATCTGTTTTTTATGACTTAATTTTGAGATCTTGTGTAACTTCTTGGTGTATTTTGGCAAGTAAGCCGGATCACTATTCTTGGCTGCCGTTTTAGTCGTGGTTGGAGTCAGATATAAGGGATACTTCTTATGAAAAGCTGTCATTTGCTTGTCAACCAACTTATTTTCCTTGGCAACCTGCTTTTCTAGCGACTGTGGTTGTTTCTTGTCAACCCGATACAAAGCCCAGGTCATCGGTGAAACATCCTTGTATTTCATGTTCTGGCCCGTCTTTTGTCTGATCATTTTATTGGCGTTTGTCCCAGTCGGCGTTGACTCGGTGTAATAGGTCATCATTAACTTTTTACCATCGACCGGCGCGTCTTTTTTCACCACAGCATAACCTTGAGAACGTAAAAATTTGACAGTTTGCTTGACCGCTTTGACCACGTCTTTGCTGACATTGGTGCCCACTGGCGACTTAGTCGAGTATGCGATCGGATATTTCTTAAGATTTTTTGGTGGATCCTTAATGAGTTTTTCTCTGTTGTCTTGGTTGATCATCCCGTCAAAATATTTTTGTAAGTCCGCCACATTTTTCGCATTAGCAAAATTGACCGTTGACGGTACAGTGTCATCGCCCACGATCGCCCCTTTGAGTAGGTTTCAAGCCAATTACCCCCGACCATGAAGCAGGAATCCGTAACGAACCGCCGTCATCATTTCCTGTTGTTAAAGGCACAATGCTTTTTGCCAAACTTGCGACCCCGCCGCCAGACGACCCACCAGTATTATATTTAGGATCCCACGGATTATGGGCAGCACCATAAAGCTTTGATTTAGTGACATTAGTCAGTCCCAATTCAGGATAATTTGTTTGACCAATGATCACGAAACCAAGCGAGCGCAAAAGTTTGACATAATCAGAGGTTTGTGTTGCAGTTTGTCCCCTTAATGGCAGTAACCCACGAGTATTAGACTCGTCTTTAAGTTGCTGACCCAAGCCTTTGATCAAGAGTGGCACCCCATAAAACGGCTGCCCGGTGTCAGACATTATCCTTGCTTCTTTGAGGGCTTTGTCCTCACGCAAAGAAATAACGGCGTTTAAATCTGAATTTTTCTTTTTGATCAACGCCGCGGCATGCTTGACCAATTCCGGACTGGTGACTTTGCCGTCGCGGATCATCTGAGCCAAGTCATTGGCAGAATCCTTTCGCTATTGCTTATCAGAGATCGGCAAGTCATTGATATTAGCTGATGGGACCGGCTTGGCATGTACTTTGTCCCTGCTTTGTCCCACTAAAAAAACACCGCCGAGCAAGACAGCCAGGACTAAGTGATAAGTATGTTTATTTCGTTTGTGAACCACGAAAATTCCTCACTGATCGTATTCATTGAAATACTAGCAGTTCGTTATAATACCCACTAGTACTTCTCGCTAGGAGAGCATAAGCACATTCAATGATCTAGTCAAATATTTTGCGATTCAAGTTAACAAAATAGCTGAGCGCTGCGGTTGAAGCGGTGAGAACTTCGTTTGACCTCTAAAAAATCAACCGCAATCAGATAAAACTTCAGCTGACTGCAGCCGCTTGACCGCGACTTGACCGCGATCGGAGCTAACTTCCACTGGCCTCGCACAAAATTTATGACAAAAAAGCCAACTGTCTTGGTAACAAGACACCTGACCTGCAATATTATTTTATTTCTGGATCCGAGCTGCCGCAACATCAAAGGCCTTATCGATCCAGCCAGCATAAAAATCGAACTCATGAGTCACTAACAAGACATTGCCGTCAAATGCTTGTAAGGACTCGCGCAAGGCATGCTTCGTTTCGTCATCCAAGTGATTAGTCGGTTCGTCCATGATGATAAAGTTGCTGGGGATCAGCTCCAATGTACACAGCTTGACCTTGGTCTGCTCGCCCCCGCTCAAAAGTTTCATCGGCTTCATAGCGTTGGATGCATTCAAGCCAGCCCGAGCTAATCTTTGACGAATCGTTTTCGGTTCTAATTTTGGAAATTGATTTTGAATCGTCTTTAACGGCGACTGACTAGGATCATCCCAAACCAAGTCTTGGTCAAAATAAGCGATCTTAACTGCGTCTACAAATTTGACCGAACCGCCAAACACCGCGATCTTCCCTAAAATCGATTTGATCAAGGTTGACTTTCCGGCCCCGTTGAATCCCTTTAACACTACCTTTTCTCCGTGCGACATAGAAAAAGTCACTGGCTCCAACAGGGGACTTTGATAGCCGACTGACAAATCTTTAACTGTCAAAACTTCTGAAGACATTAAGCTAACATACGGAAAGTTAAAATGTGCCTGCAAGTTGTCGCTTGGCGGCGTGATCCGCTCCATTTTATCCAAACGTTTCTGCCGTGACTTGGCCATAGTCGAGCGTGTCCCCGCTTTATTTCTTCGAATATAGGCTTCGTCTTTTTCGATCTGCTGGCGCTGCTTTTCATAAGCTTTACGCTGTACTTCTTTTTTTACTTCTTTTTGCTTGACGGCTGATTGGAAACTCCCAGTATATTTGATGATCTTACCAAAAGCAACATCAATGATACAGTTGGTAATCTTTTCCAAAAAATCAAAGTCATGGGAAATAACCATGTAGCAGCCTGCAAATGAATTCAAATAATCCGTCAGCCATTCAATGTGTTCCGTATCCAAATAATTGGTAGGCTCATCCAGCAGCAAAACGTCGGGCTCCTCTAACAAAAGTTTGGCCAAAATTATTTTTGAACGCTGTCCACCCGAGCACTCACTGACCTGCTTGTCGACTCCGATCGCGTCGATCCCTAAACCAGTCATGACCTGAGCGATTTTCGTGTCAACTCCATAAAAATCAGCAGCTTCCAATTTTTCTTGGATCTTACCGGCTTCTTCCAACAATTCATCTTTAGGATCTTGTGCATATTGGGCATAACATTTTGCTTGTTTATCAGCTAATCTAAATAAGTAAGCAAAAGCAGTATGCAAGAACTCCTCGATCGTTTGCCCAGCTCCGGCCTTTACATACTGATCCAAATAGCCGACTGTCGTTTTATTTTGCCATTTAACAGTTCCTTCATCCGGTAATTCAGTCCCAGTTAACAACTTGATCAAGGTGGACTTTCCTGCTCCATTTTGACCAATGACACCCATGTGATCTTCCTTATTTAAACGAAATGATGCATCCTCATATAACTGTTTGTCTGCAAAAGCCATTGATAGATGTTCAACTTCTAAAACACTCATTACTTAATTCTCCTATCTTCTGCGGCTTCAATTATCTGTTTTGTCTTTTGTAAAACTTTTCCAATGATTATCTGTGTAAGAAATATCTTTCTTGGTCAGGTCAGCTTTCAAACATTTACCGCAACTATCTCTAGCGAGTATGCACTAAAACAGTGCATACTACAAAACATCAAGCTTAATTACCGCTAATTAAAAGCAAAAATAAATCCACATGTGCTCAAATAATGGGCCCATGTGGAGCTATCAATTTGTTCAATTAATTGAAACTAACCCCTTAATTAAGAACGCGGATATTCCGCTCGAGCCGGAAACACCGTGCTGTGATCTCGCATAAGGTCAGCTCCACCAGGCATTAGGCCAAGCAGTGCTGAAATTATTTAGCAGCTTTTTCAGCTTCTTCTTGTTTCTTCAAGAAGTCAAGAACTGCAAGATGTTGTTTGCGACGGTTCTTAACGTTGACGTTATTGACCTTACGACGGTCATTAGCTGTCCCAATATGATCGTTATGTGACATTTCATATTCCTCCCTTCAGATAATCATGCACTGAAGTATTTTACCGAAAATCGGCAACAATTTCAAGTTTTTCTGAAAATATCATGAAATCAGGTTGAATTTTGGGACCAACGTTTGTGTAGCTAATGATTTTCGTTTTTGCGTGATACTTCACTTATTTAATGATGAAATTAATTTCACCTGTGTTACCAATTACTCGTCCGTTTGCAATTACAGTTAAACTAGCAATATTTTGGGGCTAAAAATAAATTAATTAAAACTTTAGCATTTTTCCAAAGATATCATTTTCATTTTATTCAAATCGTATGGTAGGATAATCTTAAGGACGGTAGTTTCCCGTTTTAAATAACATTCAAGTAAAAATTTATAAGGAGGTCCAGCGATTGAATGCAAACTACTATCAAGATCCCACCCAAGATGTTTTAAAGAAACTGGATGTAACACAGGATGGTTTAACAGAAAGGCAGGCAGAAGACAGACTTCAAAAATACGGTAAAAATGAGCTGGCTGGTGAAAAAAGGACAACAATTCTACAAAAATTCATCAATCAATTTAAAGACCTGATGATCATTATCTTGCTGATCGCGACGGTCATCTCTTTACTGATCGGTGAAGCTTCTGATGCCTTGATCATCTTCTTGGTAGTTGTATTGAATGCTGCTTTCGGTGTCTTTCAGGAATCCAAAGCAGAAAACGCGATCGATGCGTTGCAAGAAATGACGACACCTTATACTAGGGTCCGACGCGCTGGTCAGATCCAACAGATTCAAAGCAATAACGTCACACTAGGAGACATTATTTTGCTAGAGGCTGGGGATGTAGTGCCGGCCGATGCCAGGATCATAGAAGCACACAATTTAAAGATCGAAGAGTCTGCATTGACTGGCGAATCAGTTCCGACTGAAAAGAACAGCGAAATCTTGACAGATGAAAAAGCCGGGATCGGTGACCAAGACAACATGGCTTTCATGAATACCAATGTGACTTATGGAACTGCAGAGGCCGTCGTGACGGGGATCGGAATGGAGACTCAGGTCGGACAGATCGCCGGCATGATCTCCGGAGTCGAACAAACAACGACCCCCCTGCAAAAAAATATCAATCATCTCAGCAAGATCTTAAGTGTTTTGATCTTAGTCATCGCAGCCGTGATCTTTATCTTCGGTACAGTGACTGGACGTGAAACTCCATTTGATATGCTGCTGACCGCGATCTCATTAGCTGTAGCTGCCATTCCAGAAGGCTTACCGGCAATCGTGACGATCACGTTGGCATTAGGGACACAAACGATGTCTAAAAGAAATGCGCTGGTCCGTAAACTGCCAGCCGTGGAAACTCTAGGCACAACAGAGATCATTGCCTCCGATAAAACTGGGACTTTAACGCAAAATAAAATGACGGTCGAACAGATCTTCACTGATCAGAAACTAATGAAAGTCAGCGACTATGCGTTACCGTTATCGTCACGCATGGCCTCGATCATGTTGCTAGCCAATGATAGCAAGCGGACTAAAGACGGGTTGTTGGGCGATCCAACAGAAACGGCTTTAATTCAGTATTTCATTGATAAAAAAGATGATCCAGCTGAGATCGAACAACAATATAAACGGCTCGATTCCGTGCCATTTGACTCAGACCGCAAACTGATGAGTGCCATCGTAAAAAACAAGGATGGAAAGATCTACTGTTTAACTAAGGGTGCGGTTGATGTCTTATTGAAGCGAACAACAAAGATTGCTGTTGACGGTCAAGTCAGAGACATTACACCCGCAGACCGCCAGAAGATCGAAGACACCAATAGTCGTTTAGCACACCGTGCCTTGCGTGTCTTGGCTTATGCCTACAAACCGGTTGAAAAAGTCGCACAGCAAGCAACATCAGAGGCTTACGAAAACGACCTGATTTTTGTAGGCTTGACTGGAATGATCGACCCTGAACGACCAGAAGTTGAGGATGCTGTCAAAGAAGCTAAGGCAGCTGGGATACGCCCATTGATGATCACGGGTGATCATAAGGAAACAGCCCAAGCAATTGCAGCGCGCCTGGGGATCATTGAAAAAGGCGACGATCAAGGCGTGATCACCGGCAGCGAATTGGACGAATTGTCAGATGAAGAATTACGACAAAATGTTGACAAATATTCCGTTTACGCTCGAGTCTCACCCGAACACAAAGTGCGGATCGTGAAGGCTTGGCAAAGTCATGGTAAGATCGTGGCAATGACAGGTGACGGGGTTAATGACGCCCCTGCATTAAAAACTGCGGATATCGGTGTCGGCATGGGGATCACTGGGACAGAGGTCTCCAAGGGAGCCGCCGATATTGTCTTAGCAGACGATAATTTCGCTACGATCATCACAGCGGTCGAAGAAGGTAGGAAAGTCTTCGCCAATATTCAAAAAGCAGTTCAGTATCTACTGTCAGCTAACTTAGGTGAAGTTTTAACGTTATCTATCATGACATTTGCCAACTGGGACATTTTCTTGCCGGTCCAGATATTGTGGATCAACCTGGTAACTGATACTTTCCCAGCAATCGCACTGGGAGTCGAAGAAGGAGAACCCGATGCGATGGAACACAAACCACGGGGCGAGAAATCGACTTTTCTATCAAACGGCGTTGGTTCAAGCATCATCTATCAGGGGATCTTAGAAAGTTTTCTAACACTGGGAGTTTACTTGCTGGCAATTTTGGATCCAGTCCATCAAAGCTCAGATATGGTGCACGCCGATGCGCTGACGATGTCATTTATCACGTTAGGTATGCTGCAGTTAGGTCATGCATTTAACTGTAAGTCGATCCACCGCTCGATCTTTACGACAAAAACATTTGAGAATCGTTTCTTCAACTGGGCGATCCTTGGTTCTGGAGTGCTCTTAGCAGCCACGATCTTCATTCCTGGTTTCAACAATATTTTCCATGTCACAACACTGAACCTGACACAGTGGGGAATTATTTTTGGAGCAGTGTTCTTAATGATAGTGATCGTAGAAGTGGTTAAATTAGTCCAGAGAAAAACAGTATATAAGAATCTATAAAACAGAGTGAAGAAACCCGGGAAGAAGGTGAGCACTAGCAGGCTTTCATGCTATATTGCGAACTTGGCAATATAGTGTGGAAGTTAGCTAGGCACAACCTTCTGGGTTTCGGAACTCGACTATAAAAACAGAGTGGAACAAGCCGGGAAAACTTGAGCACCAAGGGACTCGGGCATCATGACAAGAAAGGCATTTGTCATAATGCGGAGTTGATTGGGCGGAAAGTTTTGGCTTGTCGCAGCTCAAGTACAAAAAACAGAGCAGAGTAAAACCGAGAGAAAGCGAGCATATCGGAGTCTGGTATTATAACGCGGACTTAGCGTTGTAATGCCAGACTTGGATAAGCGCAACTTTCTGTTTCACGGAACTCGACTACAAAAACAGAGCGCAGTCAAGCGGAACTTCTTGTTTGTCGCAGCTCAAGTATAAGCTCATCAAATAGCTCAGCCAAATGTGAGATTCACATCGTGGCTGGGCTATTTTTTAGCATTTTTAATTATTTGCACGAATAAGAGTTTAAGAGTTTGAAAAACAAACTTAATAGCGTAACAAAGAGTTATTGCTCAAGAGAATAATGTCATCTATAATTAAAGATTAGAGCTGAAGGTCAGCCCTATATTAAGGGGTTTACGTTTAAATAAGGGGAAAATATGAAATTTTCAAGGTATACATATTACATAACGGTTATTAGTCTCAGTTTATTAGGCAGTGAACTGGTATTTGCCCAAACCAGCCAAACTAAGGCGCAGGAAGTCGAAACGACACTTAGTTCACAAACTGCACCTCAAAATGTGTCTCTCACTATTTTTATCGATGGACGCCCTAGTCAAAAAATCGTATCAGGGGGTTCCATCCCCGCCAACATCCAGCCGGGACAGATCACGATCGACGTGCCGCAAATGACTGGTTACACAACTTATGTCGACCAACAACAAAAACAGCAAGTAGCACTCAAAGTTAATACAGATGGCTCTATCATTCAACAAGGGCAAGTGGAATATCGCAAAACGATCTCTGATCCTGCCGTCGTGACTAAAGATGCACACATTTCTGTCACTAAAGATGGACAAACGTTTGAGCTTACGATCCCACAAGTTACCGGGGTTCCTGGAGGCCCCAGTATCGCTATTGCTGCCCCAGAGCTTGACGGTTACCAGTCTAACGTTTCAGACAGCGGACTAGAATTGCAGCTGACTGAAACAGGAGAATGGGAACTGGTTACTTCCGCGGTCACTTACACACGACCAACGGTGACTGAAGATGCCAAGCTAACTGTTTTAGTCGATGGAAAAACGCAAGAAATCACTCTGCCGCAGGTCACTGCGATTCTAGGGGGCCCATCGATCACTGTCCCAGCACTTGAGCTAAAGGGTTATAAGTGCAACTTAGCTAAATGGCAGCTCAGTTTGACAACTGACGGCACGTGGATCAGTGACCAGCAGATCAGCTACACGAAAGAAGAGCTCCCAAGTGCAGTTGCAGAAACGACCTTACCAGTTGTTAAACCTGCTGCTGACAAAAAAATGCCAACTCCTAAAGAAGTTGCACAGCAAACCAAAGATCAGAACCTACAATTGTCAGAAAAAAGCCAGCAAAGACAGCAGTTAGTCCCAAACTCATTGCAACCCCAACTTCTGCCGCCAACCAAGAAAAATGCAAGGTCTCTCGAACAACAAACAGCGCAACTTAAGCAACCGGCTGCGCCAAAAAAGAATACTCCCCAAAGCACTAATAATTTAACTACAATTGCTGGAGTAATAGCCGCCGTGATCGCAATCATCAGCCTCGGTTTTTACAAACTGCATTAAAAGTTGAAAAATAGTCCAGTAAGCGACTTAATTTGTCACTTACTGGACTTATTTTAGTGTACGAAATAAGTTAATATTTTCTAATTAACAGCTGCATAATCTTCGAGTTCTTGTATATACAAAGCTTTTTTCTCTTCACTGATCCACGAAGTTTCAAATGAGTTGCGGGCCAACTTTACGACTTGATCTTTAGTTAAGTTATAACGTTCAGCGATTGCATAGTAGTTATCTCCAATGTTGCCGCCAAAATAAGCAGGGTCATCTGAGTGGATCGAAACTTTTACATCTTGTCTCAACAATTCAAGAACCTCTTTACCCTTCATTTCTGGCGAAACATAGCCATTTGAAAGTGGACAAGAAGTCAAACCGATCTTATTTTTAGCCGCAAATTGAACTAAATCAATATCTTCAACGATATTAGTTCCATGATCTAGGCGCTCAACTCCCATGATTTCCAATGCTTGACGAATATGCTCAATAGAATCTTTCTGATCAATGTCACAGTGAGCCGTCAAATGTAAACCTTCTGCAGCCGCATCTTCAAACTGGCGGGCAAATTTCAGAGGAGGATTATTGTGTTCATCAGAATCCAAGCCGATCCCGATAAATTTATCTTTATATGGCAAAGCCTCCAACAAAGTCTTTCGCGCCGATTCTTTCGAAAAATCACGTAAAAAACACATTATCAACGCGGCATCCACATTAAGGGCACGTGCATCAACAACAGCCCGATAAAGTCCATTGATCACTGTTTCAAATGCCACTCCCCTGCTAGTATGTGCTTGCGGATCAAAGAAAATTTCAACATGCCGGACATTATTTGCGGCTGCCCGTTGTAAATATTCAAAAGCTAATTCATAAAAGTCCTCTTCTTTTTGCAAAACTTCCATCGCCGGATAATAAACCGCCAAAAAAGAAGCTAAGTCATCATATTCGTACGTCTTTTGTACTTCCTTAATTGTTGTCTGTCCAATATCGACATGATTTCTTTTAGCAAGTTTCAATTTCAGCTCTGGCTCAAGCGTCCCCTCAATATGTAAATGTAGTTCGGCTTTTGGTAAATTAGCAGTGAATTCTTTGGTAACTTTTGTTGGCAAATTAGCCCCTCCTATGCTGTGTTATTCAAATATAAAACACTTCGAAGTATACCATGTATAAATTTCAAATCAATAGCAATACACGAATATTTACATTATTTTATGATTTAATGTATGCAAAAATCCAAGTGTGTCAGAAAATTTTCATACATTCTTACCGCTCACATCGTTCCCTGATTTACCTGATGGCGGTAATGTTAACTATCAAAACTTAGCCTATTTTGGGCTAGTCCTGGCTTTAACTGCAGCACGCAAGAACTAAATAATATTAATTTAAATGAAACTGGAACAAATTGTTTTTTTTAAGTAGATAAAAAATAACACAAAATTTTTTCGAATTTCGTGTTATTTCTGTATGCGACTGGTTTCATCACAATTTCTTTTTCATTATGCTCTATTCCTAGTCAAATCAAAAAACATTTTTAACTTAACGAATCCCATGGTTTAAGTGCCTTTGCAGGTGAATCGACAACTTTCAGATCATCTGCAGTCAGGTACTTCCGCTCGACAACGACCTCATAGACATACTGGTCGAACCATTCATCTGACATGATGAAGTAACCCTTTTCGCCGACTTTATCGCCCCAGCTGTTTTCTACTTTCCATTTGGTAGGCTGTCCGTCAACCAAGTCGACTCCTGTCAATGTCATGGCATGAGAACATTCACCCTCACGTGTTGCCAAACGTTGCGCCTTAGTGATCGTCAGATCAATGTTAAACAACTCCGCTTTTTGGAAATATTCCGCTGCTAAGATCCCGAGCTGCCGGTCAGAATAATGACCCACATCACAGCCGAACCAGACCGTCTTGCCGTCTTTCAAAGAAGCGATCGCAGCATCTTTCACCGATTTCAAGCCCACGTTTGCCAACTCAACTTGCTTGCCGTCAAAAATATAATTTTGACTTGGGATGCCAAAATTCTGATTGCTTTCATGATCAGGCGCATCAGCTAAAACAACATATTGGTCAAAATCAACTGCCACATACTTTTGGAAAAACTCTTGCGGCGTCAGATCACGGTCGAGATGGTACTTCTTGTCATCATCACGATATTCAAAATCAAAGCTGACTGGCGGTTGACCAAAGGCATAAACCAGCATCCGGTAAACCTCGGCAAGTTGTTTTTTCTTGTCTCCACGCAGCTCATCTTCTGTCGCACCTGCTTGGTAATGAGCTCGCAGATCAACAACATCATTTTTCAACTTATAATTTAAGACGTCTGAAATTTCTCTCGTTTTTTCACTATTGTAAGTTTCAGGCATGACGCTTTGAGGTACTAAACCATACTTGTTGATCAAAGCAGCTCCGTTAGCCCACTGACCACCATCGGTATCACCCCACTGCAACATTGCCAGGTACTCGCGGTCATCATCCGGCCGATCGATCAGTTCGATCGCAGTTTCCAACATTTTGTTGGCCTTTTCTAACCGATCATAAAATGAGTTATAATTTTGTGAAAATTGAAAATCTTTCACCTTATATTTCTTGGCAAAATCATGGCGTAAAGTATTGAGAGTGGCAAACAGCCAGCAACGCCCGCTTTGTTTTTGATTGGTGACAGAATCCGTCTCAACTTCAACTGAAAATGTGCGGTCTAAGTTTTTCAAAAAAGTATGGTCCGCACTTGACTTGAGCACACCATTTTGTTGTACAGCTCGAGCCAATGCTTTGCTGGCGGGGACCTCATCTAAGTCTGTTTTAAATTGTTGTAAATCTTTTTCAGTCAGATCTTTCGTCAAAAAAATCCCTCATTTCATTTTATTTTTCACATGTTTAAATTCTAGCATCAAAGCCAAAATACTTGCAACCATTTTTTAATTTATTTTTAATTTTCTTAGCTTAACTTCATTTTTTGCTAGAAATGCACTAAAAAAGCCATACCGCCCACTGCTGTTCAGGGTTAATATGGCTTACAAAACTTAAATATTATCTTTTTTGCTAAACAATGTATCAACTGACTGATTGTGATAGATCAAAGTTAATGCTTTTGCGAAAATAGGTGCGATCGACAAAACTTTTAACTTGTCAAATTGCTTTTGCTCTGGGATCTGGATCGTATCTGTGACAACTATTTCCTTATATTCAGATTCTTTTAACTCTTCAGAAGCGTTGCCGGATAAAATCGGATGAGTGGCACAAGCATAGATATCACCAGCACCGGCAGCCTTTAAGGCAAGCCCAGCGTCCAAGGCCTTGCCACCGGTATCGATCAGATCATCGAACACGATACATTGGTGACCTGCGACATCACCAATGACCATCGCACTTTTAGGATCGATCCGTGTATCATCGCGCTTATCCACGATCGCGATCGGAGCTTTCAATAATTCAGCCAAATTACGGGCAGCCTTCACACCATTGTGGTCAGGCGCAACTACAACGACGTCATCGGCGATCCCAGAATCTTTAAAGTACTGGGCTTGCGCATAGATCGCCAGTAAATGATCCACTGGACAATTGAAGAAACCTTGCAACTGGCCAGCATGCAAGTCCATTGTGATGACCCGATCAGCACCTGCAAGTTGAATGAAATTAGCGATCAACTTAGCCGTGATCGGTTCACGAGAACGGGCCTTACGATCAGCACGAGCATAACCATAATATGGGATGACTGCATTAATAGAACCAGCACTGGCACGACGTAAAGCATCCATCATGACCATTAGTTCCATAAAGTTTTCGTTGACTGGTTCTGAAATCGATTGGATCACAAAAACATCATCGCCACGAACACTGTCATCAATATTGACCTGTATTTCACCGTCACTAAAATGTTTGACAGAAGCTTGACATAAAGTAACGCCCATCTGATCAGCAATTTTTTTTGCCAACTCTGGATTCCCATTAAGCGCAAATAATTTAATCCCCGCATTTTCTTGCATTATTAATTGATCCTCCACAACTATTTTGTCAGGCTGAAAATCTACAAAAACCATATACTAATCGTCTACGGCTTTGCAATTAACAGATTTTTCTTGAATGCTTATTTTCATTAAATTTTTCTTTCACAACATATTATAATAAAAAAGAGCGTGAATTTCTATGTTATTGTCCAAAGTGTTGAGATAAATTCACAATTTTATTTTTAATTTCAAGAAAGGGGCCAATTTTGAAAAAAAATTTACACCAACTTTATTTAACTCTGGCTGATTACCTGGGACCACAAAACTGGTGGCCAGCAGATAGCGTTACCGAAATGTTATGCGGCATGATACTAGTCCAAAATACCAACTGGAACTCTGCTGCCCGTTCACTGGAAAACTTACGCCAAGTCACTGCTTTTGACGCTTCTGTGATCCGTCGTTTGCCAAATGAGCAACTGGAACACTTGATCAGGCCAAGCGGATTTTACCATGCCAAAGCAAAGTATTTAAGAAATATTTTAACCATGTATCAAGACCATTTTCAAGAACTTAGCCGTTTACAAACACCTGCCCTTCGCCATGAATTGCTAAAAATTCCTGGGATCGGTGCTGAAACAGCTGACGTCTTGCTGCTCTATTTGTTTGATCGTTCAGCTTTCGTTGCGGATGCTTATGCCAGAAAATTATTCCGCAAATTGACCGGCCAGAATTTTACTTATGAGCAGCTGAAACTAAAAGTTGAACTGCAGTCAGATTTTTCGCCCATTGAAGCGCAAGAGTTTCATGCTTTGATCGACGAGTACGGCAAACTAAAGGATGATCCGCTCAATTTAGCTGAACGTTTTCGTTTTGAATTGTGAATCGCTTTATGTAACAAATTAGTGTTCCGGCTCAGCCAATTGGAAAAAATCATTGTCTTGGCACCACGCTTTCAGTTGCCGTGATAACTTCAACTGAGATGGAGTGCATGTTCATCGCTTGAACCACGCTGAATTTGCATAAGAACTTTGACCGGCTGCTTCTCTTTTGATTGGAGAATAACTTAATCAGTCAGCCACTTTTTCTTGCAATGCATAAACGTTTTCTTAAATTATCGGCCTTAGTTTGTAAAACAAAATAATTTAATTTACTGCTTAATTCTTTTATACTTAAGCTAATAACGCAAGAACAAACTTGCTTTTCAAAATAAGGGGGATCCTTTAATGACTCAAGAAGTTACAATTGGCAAAAGTGACGTCACTGTTTCTAATGCTCTGGGGTTAGGGACTAACAAGGTCGGCGGGCATAACCTATTCGGCGATCTACAAGACGAAAATGGCTATGCACTGGTCAAAGAAGCACTGAATTCCGGTATTTCTTTGCTGGACACTGCCTTTGCTTATGGAAATGGTCGTTCTGAAGAGATCATCGGGGACGTCATCCAAGACTATGATCGTTCCAAGATAGTGCTCGCTACAAAAGCTGCCCATGATCCAAGCAAAAATGGTGAATTCAACAACACACCTGCGTTTTTGAAAAAATCGGTCGATGATGCTTTAAAACGTTTGAAAACCGACTATCTCGACATCTTCTATATTCACTTTCCGGATAAAGATACTCCAAAGGCTGAGGCTGTCGGCGCTTTAAGTGAACTTAAAACAGCCGGCAAGATCCGTGCGATCGGTGTTTCTAATTTCTCCCCTGACCAGCTCAAGGAAGCTAATGCCGATGGGCTTGTCGATATTGCCGAGGATAATTACAGTTTGGTCCATCGTGGAGCACAACAAACAGAATTTCCTTATCTCAAAGAAAATCAAATTTCATTTGTGCCCTACTTCCCACTGGCTGCCGGCTTGTTAACTGGCAAATATGGTCCTGAAGATAGCAACAAATTTAAACAATTTTCTCAAAAGCAATATCAAACGATCACTTCCGCTTTAGATGAAGTGCGTAATATTGCTAATGGACATGGGGCAACGGTCGCACAAACGATCATCGCTTGGTATTTGAAAGATCCAGACATCAGTGTTGTGATCCCCGGTGCCCGAAACGCTGACCAAGTCAAAAGCAATGTTGCCGCTGTGGACGTTAACTTAAGCCAGAGTGAATTTGACCAGATCGAGCAATTGTTCAGTAGTTTTTAAAACAAATAGTCACGAACTGACCAGCGAAAACTTTGTTCCTGAATTATTCATACTTTTCGTTG
>NZ_AZFI01000070.1 GCF_001435755.1 Ligilactobacillus acidipiscis DSM 15836
CCTAGTTACTGCCCATGCCGGGCGCACTTAACAAAAGACACATGTTTAAAACACGTGTCTTCAGCAAAGGGCTTAATATTCATTGGTTTTACGGTTTGTACACATGATATGCCGCAGCCTTTTCATCACCGTTAGCAACTTGTTTTGCTAGCAGTAATGCTCCTGTAATTCCTGCATCATCACCGAGTTCAGCATGAACAATATACTTATCTTCTGGAGGAATTTGTACATAACCGTTCAACTGTTCTTTGAATGATTCCCTAATCAAGGGGAAAAGTTGCTTCTGATTCGAAACACCACCACCAAAAATGATAATCTCTGGGGAAATTGAAAGCGTATAGTCCACAGCTGCTTGAGCCAAATAATAAGCTTCCAATTTCCATGCCGGGTCGTCATCATTTAATGATGCTGCTTTCACTCCTTTGCGCTTTTCTATTGAAGGGCCAGAGGCCATGCCTTCCAGGCAGAAATTGTGGTACGGACAAACACCTGAGAAAGAATCATTTTCAACCGGTGAAGGTCTCACTGCAATGTGGCCCAATTCTGGATGAGAATATCCAGAATACAATTTGCCTTCGTGAATTATTCCACCACCAATGCCTGTGCCCACCGTCAAATAGACAGCTTCCTTCATGCCTTGAGCAGCACCTTTTTGCAGCTCACCGTATGCAGCTACATTAACATCAGTCGTCCAGTAAATTGGACATTTAATTGATCCTCGAAGCGTGCCTAAGAAATCAAAGTCAGACCAACCCGGCTTCGGCGTTTTGCGAACAAACCCGTAATCAGGTTTATTTTTGTTAATGCCAGTTGGGCCAAATGCACCGACACCTAAACCTTCAAGGTCAAATTTACTGAAGAAGAGAATTATTTTCGGTATTGACTCTTCAGGAGTGCCTGTTTCAATTCTGACACGTTCCTTGATATTTAGATTATCATCGCTGACCGCACATACGAATTTTGTGCCTCCGGCCTCAATTGCACCAATCATGAGTATTGCACCCTTTCTACTTAATCCTACAGGAACTCATTACGCCATGGGCTCATGTCCTTGTACAGATCTGCCTTGCCAACCGAATTGAACAATTCGTTCTTGTGGTGAACAACCTCCTTGGCGGCGTCGATTGCCTTAGGGAACAAGTTGTTTGGATCCCAGCCATCGTCTTCCTTCAGAATCTCACGTGCCTTCTTGAAGAATGCGTACTTGTAATCAGAAGAAATGTTAACCTTAGAAATCCCAGTCTTAACGGCCTCGGCAATTTGGTCATCAGGGTTAGAAGAACCACCATGCAAAACCAAAGGAACATCGAAAGCTGCCAAAATTTCCTTCAAAATATCAATACGAATCTTTGGTTCAACATCTGAAGGGTAAATACCGTGGGCAGTACCAATACCAACAGCCAAAGTATCAACGCCGGTTTCTTCAACAAACTTAGCGGCATCTTCTGGCTTCGTGTAGATACCATTCTTCAAGTGTTCCTTGATGTGATTACCAGTTTGGCCAATAGTACCAAGTTCAGCTTCAACCGATACACCAACCAAATGACACATATCAACGGTTTGCTTTGTAACAGCGACATTGTCGTCCCATGGTTCCAAAGAAGCATCGATCATGACCGAACTGAAACCATTGTGAATTGCCCGTGCAACATTGTTAATCGTATCCCCGTGGTCCAAGTGAAGTACAAATGGAACCCTGCTGTTCTTAATCCGCTGAAGCACATATGCAAAGAAGTCATCTTTTGCATAAGCCATTTCAGTTGGGTGTACAGCGATGATACCAGGTGCGTTATCAGCTTCACACTGTTCAACAGAAGCCTTAAGTAATTCTGAGTTAGAAACGTTGTAGGCACCTACGGCAAAATGATTCTTCCGCGTTAGAGACAGCATTTGATTCATGTTAACTAACATAAGTAAAATCCTCCTAGTCTTTCCAACAATAATTGATTTTAAAACCTCAGTAACGTACTACATTGTGGACGGGTTCTTATCACTTGATCCAACGATCTTGATGTATGCACGAACCACCTCCTCAGCTGCGGGTAGGGTATCATTTAATAAATCAACCCATTCCTCATTTCTCTCTTTTTGTTGAGAGTTATATATTGCATCGGCTTGCGCCTTCATAACGTCTGAGCCAACATTAATTTTGTTAACTCCGGCCGCCACGGCTTTCCGAATATTTTCTTCACCACACCCGGATCCACCATGCAGAACAAGCGGGATGCCGGTTGCTTCCTTAACCTTCTTCGGAATGTCGAAATTAAATACCGGCACAAAGTCTTTAGGCATGACCCCATGAGTAGAGCCAAACGACAGTGCCAAAGCCGTAACGTGTGTACGCTTGATGAAGCTAATTGCCTTGTCAGGATCCGTATACATATCTTCTTGTGTAAAATGGTCCCCCTTAACGGCACCCATATTACCTACTTCAGCCTCAACGCTGACGTTCTTTTGGCTGGCCATTTGTACTATTTTGCTAGTGACGCGCACGTTCTCATCAAAGCTTTTTTCCGATTGATCGATCATAACGCTGGAGAAACCTTGGTTAATGCTCTCCACTACATAATCCGGGTCCTTACCGTGATCAAGGTTAATGGCCACCTCAACCATGGCGTCTTTCGCCATCTTGATTGCCGGTGGTAAAATGTATTCCCGCGGAATATGTTTCTCCATGTGCTCTTCCAATAAATCGATAATGATGGGAGCATTTTCGGCTTCAGCTGCCTTAATGGTGGCATACACGCCCTCCAGGTTCAGGCAGTTAATTGCCATGATGCCGTAATGACCTTTGTTAGCGCGTGCCAACATATCCGTCATAGGAACAAACATTGATTTACCTCCTAGTTAATCTTGATATCATCAAGGTTGACTTCTTCATCATCTTCATCGTCCTCGAGATCGTCTTCAGGGTTATCATATTTATCGTCCGGAACACGTTTCTTGAGAATCAAAAGCAGGAATGCAGTTATCAGCGAACCAATTAGTAATGCCAAGCAGAAAAGCAATGGTTTATTCATGGCAGGGACAATGAACAAGCCGCCTGAAGGTACGGGGCTCTTAATACCCCAGGCCATCGACAAACCACCGCCAATTGCGGCACCAATCGTACAGCTGATAACAACACGAATCAGGTCAACGGCCGCGATAGGAATAACGCCTTCAGTAATCATGACAATGCCCATCGGAAAGGCAATTTTAATGTTATCTTCCTCGCGCTTCGTATAAATGCGACGACGCAGGAAGTGAGCAAACAACCAAGAAAGACTGACACCAAACGGTGGAACCATTGATGCCAAGATTTTAACGGCCTCTGGTTGTTGTACGTTTTGCAATAACATACCGTCGGCGAACAATGATGCAACTTTGTTAACAGGACCACCAAAGTCAAACGCGGCCATGCCACCGAGAATACTACCAAACAGGAACCGGGCAGAACCTTGCATGCTGTTCAAGAACGTTGTGAGCCAGTTTGTAGCCCAAACAATTGGTTGCCCAACAATGTAGAACATCAGTACAGCCATTATCAATGATGACAACAGGGGAACAATCATCATAGGCTTCAAGCCTTCAGCCCACTTGGGAACTTTAACGTACTTAACTAAAGCAGCAACAACCCAACCTGTAATAAAACCACCGAGCATGCCGCCTAAGAACCCGGCACCAATGTTGTATGAAATAATACCGCTAAGTAACCCTGGCGCAATGCCAGGACGATCTGCAATTGAGTATGCAATTGCCGCCGAAATAACTGGTGCTAAGAGGCCCATGCCCCAGACACCTAATGTTGTAAGTGTGGATGGAAGACTGTAGTCACCAGTAAACTTTGTAATCTGAGTACCACCAGTTAGATTACCAATGGCGATTAGCAGCCCAGACGCAACAACCAGTGGGAGCATATAAGAAATGGCGGTCATCGCGTGTTTCTTGAGTTGCAGTTTCTTCAACATGGTTCTGCCTCCTATTCAGTTAAACCAAGCTTGTCGACTACTTTTTCAAGCAATTGCGTTGGGGCTTTGATTGCTGTGTTGGTATCAACTTCCACAACCTTCTTGCCTTTAAAACGCTCACGTCCACCAACCTTGATGTCAACTGCTAGAAGTACAAAATCAGCTTCCTTAATATCTTCTGGCGTTAACGCGTTCTCAGTGCCAATAGTGCCCTGAGTTTCCATGTGGATGTCATATCCTAATTTTTGAGCAGCCTTCATAATCTTTTCGCGTGCAATGTAGGTATGAGCGATACCTGAAGTGCAAGCAGCTATGCCAACAATCTTCATGACTCATCTTCTCCTTCCGGATCTTTACGCAACAGACTAATCAATTCATCTTTTGTATTAACTTTGTGGAGGTTCACGATAAAGTCATCATCTGATAGGAGAACTGCCACCTTTTGCAACAACTTGATGTGCAACGTATTTGCATCGATGTCCCGAACAGCAAACAAGATAATTACACGGATAGGTTCATCATCCAAGCTTTCCCAAGGGATATCATGCTTGCTAATACCAATAGCAATAGTAGTGTTTTTAACCGCTTTAGATTTACCATGAGGAATGGCGACTCCTTGTCCCAAACCTGTTATACCTTCTGCTTCACGTAGAAGGACGTCATCGATAAAACCTTGACGGTCAATCACATCACCATGAGCTACCAATAAGTCAGTTAACTCCGCAATCACGTCTTCTTTAGTGTTTGACTTAATATCCAGATCAATTAAGTCTTTCGTCACAACTTCCCCAATATCAATATCAACTGTTTCATCTGCCATATCCGTTCAGCTCCTCTATAGTCTTCTGCACCCGATCTTGATCTGCATGATTAAACATTGCATTCACTAGCAACACGGGATGTTTTGTCATTTTGTCATCTACCCTAATTGTGGTGATGATTAAATCTATTCTGTTTTCAAAATAGTCGAGTTTCTTTTCATACACCTTTAGGGAAACAACGTCATCAATCAATAACTCCGGAAATTGTCTTTTTACTTTGACTTTTAGTAATTCGGAAGTACCTACACCGCTAGAACACATAATCAAAATTCTTAATTGGCGTTCATGCTGTTCCAAATACTTTGCGAAGTACAGTGTGATGAAGCCTACTTCATCATCCGATACAGACTGACTGTACCGTTTACCGATGACGTCATTGACAACTTCCTTCGTAGCGTTGAATACTTGCGGGTATTCAGACTCGATGTCACTGAGCAGCGGATTATTGATTTCGATTTCGTTAACCAAACGATTGATCATTGGTTGAACATGAAGTGCTAAATCAGTTGTAATTTCTTTGTCGTCAATTTCAGCATTCAATTTTGTAGCCATGCCTGAAATCAAATCTTTAACAACTGCCGCGACATCCGATGAATAAACAGAATCTTTGCCAGGTTCTGATATTAATCTTGAAGAAATCAAATATTGGAGAATGTAATATTTTTCAATTTGAGGAATATTCATTCCCAGATAATCGCTAATCTGTCTAACCACTTTATCAGCTATCTTGTACAGACGTTGATGTTTATCGATACTATCTTGCTCTCTATCACCAATTAAATTTTCTAGTTGAAAATCGGCTGTGACACCTTGACGATATCGCTTCATCAAAATATAAATATGGGAAAAAAGATTGATGTTGTAAGGTGAAGGTATCGTCGAGTCTAGTGCATCCTCAATGTAGTCAATTTGAGTGGTAATAAATCTCAAATCATAGTCAGTTAGCTCGGGAAATTCTTTGCGAATCATATCATAGTCGGTTAGTTCGAGTTTGTTAATTACACCAATGATCAGTTGACGTATTTCTCTCTCTTTCCCGATTACCTTGACGGCACGGTTGCGATTGACTAACTGTATATTATCTGATTCAATTTGCTTCTTAATAACAGCTAAATCACTGTTGACCACTGTTTCGCTGACGTAAAATTTCTCAAATAACTTTCGAATAGGAATCTCGCTGGGTGACCTGAACAATAGATTTAAAAGAACTTCATTACGACGTCCAGTTGGTGAATAGACACTAATCTTGTTGTATTCACCATCAGATTTTAGAAACTCATCGTAATTGATTTTGTATCCCCGTCCTTTTTCCGATTCAATTAACTGTTGTTCATCAGAATTGTCGTTGATCTTTTTTACAGCGCGCATGACAGTTCTGGTAGATACATCCAGCTGGTTGGCAAGTTGCTGTGCCGTTAGGTAGTCGTTTGTTTTTACCAGCATAGCAATGAGACGCATTTCTTTTTCGCAAATCATATTTGCTTCCTCCCCCTGACTACAATCTTATTATGTCTCAATTATTTGTAAGCGCTTACTGCCAAGTGTCATTTGGTTATGACTTGGCACTTGTCAGTTGCACACGACACACAATAAAATACTCATCATTATTGTTTATGTTGAACATTATGTTTACTTATACTTAATATTGTACAACACGTTTATTGTAAGCGTTTGGGCATTGGTACTTGTTTGATACTGTAACCTTCTTAATGAAAACCGGCTTCCAATATATCGCCAACCAGCATAAAATTGTTTACTACAATAACAACGGGCAAATGCTTTATGGCTTTCAAAAAATCAAAGGCAAAACATATCACTTCAATACTCAAACTGGAGCTCGTATTTAACTAATTTTCTAGGACTGTAGCGAATCTGCTGCAGTTTTTTTTATTCATATTAATTGAGAAAGTAATTTTGATTGAATAAATTTGTTAACCGTTGTATATTATATTGAGTTACAGATGTAACAAATACTTGGTATCTTATTTTACAAGGAGGGATTTTCATGTACTACAGTAGTGGTAATTATGAAGCATTTGCTCGGCCTAAAAAACCAGCAAACGCCACCAAGAAATCAGCCTATATTGTTGGGGCCGGTTTAGCCGGTTTAGCTGCCGCCGCTTTTTTAGTGCGCGATGGTCAGGTTCCTGGAAACCAAATTCATGTTTTTGAAGAACTTGGACTTCCCGGTGGCAGCATGGATGGGATTTTAAATGAACAACGCGGCTATATTATTCGTGGTGGGCGTGAAATGGAACCTCACTTTGAAACTCTTTGGGATCTTTTTCGTTCAATTCCTACCTTAGAAGATGCCAGTGTTTCGGTACTTGACGAATTCTATTGGCTAAATAAAGCCGATCCAAGTAATTCACACACCCGCGTAATCGAAAAACGTGGTAATCAGTTAGCCAGTGATGGTCAGTTGACGCTTTCCCGAAAAGCAATTGAAGAAATCGCCAAATTAGTGCTAACACCGGAAAACCAACTTGACAATGTCAAAATTAATCAAGTTTTCAGCGATGACTTCTTTAAATCAAATTTCTGGCTCTATTGGTCCACCATGTTTGCTTTCGAGCCTTGGGCAAGTGCAATGGAAATGCGCCGTTATTTATTACGCTTTGTCCATCATGTTGGCACCTTGCAAAATATGTCAGCATTGAAATTTACCAAATATAATCAATATGAGTCATTAATCAAACCACTGATTAAATATCTTGAAGATCACGACGTTAAATTCCAATACAATACCACCGTTGACAATATTATTGTTGAACAAACCGGTGAACAAAAACAAGCTGTTAAAATTGAGCTAACGATCGATGGTAATCAGCAAAGCCTCGACCTAACACCTGACGATTTGGTTTTCATTACAAATGGATCAATTACTGAAAGCACTACTTATGGTGACAATGAACATTCAGCACCAGCAACGCATCCAATCGGTGCTAGCTGGAAATTATGGGAAAAATTAGCGGTTCAAGACTCAGCTTTCGGACATCCAGCTAAATTTTATCAAGATATTCCAGCGGCTAACTGGGTCATGTCGGCAACTTGCACCTTTAAAGACGATCGAATCGTACCCTATATTCAAAAAATTACTGGTAAAGATCCGTATAGTGGTTCAATTGTTACCAGTGGCCCAGTCTCCATTAGGGACTCAAACTGGTTATTAGGAATTTCCATCAGCCGTCAACCACATTTTCAACAACAAAAGCCAAATGAATTAATCGTATGGTTATATGGTCTCTTTTCCGATCAGCCCGGAAATTATATTCACAAAAAAATTACTGATTGCAGTGGCGCAGAAATCTGTCAAGAATTTCTTTATCATATTGGTGTCCCAGAAAATCAAATTGCTGAGATCGCGCAAACAGCTAATTCAATTCCAATTCATATGCCATACATTACTTCATACTTTATGCCACGCCAAGCTGGTGATCGTCCCTTAGTTGTCCCTGAAGGTTCAAGCAATTTGGCTTTTATTGGGAACTTTGCCGAAACTGAGCGAGACACCGTCTTTACAACTGAATACTCTGTCAGAACTGCTATGGAAGCTGTCTACCGACTGCTTGACATTGATCGTGGCATCCCAGAAGTCTTTGATTCTGCCTTTGACTTACGAACAATCTTAAGTGCCTTATATTATTTGAATGATAAAAAGAGCTTGACCGAATTGCCTTTAAATCAAATTGAAAAAATTGGTCTAAATGCCTTTTTGAAAAAGGTTCATGGCACCTATCTTGAAGAAATTTTGAAATCTCAAAAGTTACTCTAAATCAAAGGAGGAAAAATTCATGAAAAAGCAGCATTTAATTTTAATTTCAATCGCTTTAGCTACTGGGGTTGTAATTGGAAAATATCTTAAACCCCAAAAAGACAGTTGCTGTCGTCATCGACTAGGTTGTTGCTCAAAGAATTCCCAAATCTCTAAGACCGATCCAGTTTATTTACGAGAAACCCAAACCCTAGGGCATGGCCTAACAAAGTAACTTAGCCTAGTAAAAGGGGGGCACTGCAAAAGTAAAATTGCCGTACCCCTTTTTTGATTGTTTTGTTTTTTCATTAACCGGCTAAAATATTTTTTCGCCAGTTTGCAGTAAATCATTTTTGATCTTTTCTGCTAGGTGCTCGGCCAACTCGGCTGCGGAATATTGATAATCGTTTTCTCGCCAATATAGTAAACTAGCAAAAATAGCGCCCGAATAATATGCAATCTCTATTGGTGCTGGCTGCTGATTTTTAATTCGCGTTTTAAAAAAATCAAGCAAGTAGTCACTTTGCTTTCGAAGAGCAAAGCCTTCAATTGAAGCGCTAACAATTGCCGATAAAACAGCTGGATTATTTTTAAAATAATCAAAATAAACTTCCAACAACTGCTCTAATTCTTTAAAATGATGCGTCGTAATGTCATCAACAAAAGTTGCATATTCTTTTTGAATAAACTTGTTCAAAATATCTTCCTTACTGTTATAGTTGCGATAAAAAGCCATTCGTGATATTTTTGCTTGATTAGCAATATCCGTAATTGAAATTTCTGAAAAGTCTTGTTCTTGCATCAATTCAAACAAAGCTTTTTCAGCTTTAGCTTGCGTCCGCACAATCCTTTTGTCCATAGTCACTATCTCCCAATTAATGAATCAATTTAGTTGTTGATACCAATTATACATCATTGAAAATTTCAAACCGCTTTACGAAAAAAAGTATCAAAATCAGGTCACTAACTTTGATACTTTTTTACTTAATAGTTACTTTTTTAGTTAGGCTTTACGATAAACATAGAAAGTCATTCCCGAACATTCAGAGTCGAACTGTAAATCCGACACTGCATAGTTTTTAGCATGATTTCCCTTACTATCTCGCTTATGACCAGATACTGATAATAAGCGGGTTTGAGAATAGCTATCTGTTAAGTTTCCGCCATTACTGATGATGCCAACATGTCCAGCACCACTTTTGATTGATAAGTTTTAGTAAGTTCCCTTGTTTGAATGATCATTATGTCACCCTCTCTAAACTAGTATAACGTAATTATCGCATATAAATCTCATCTTTTTATATCGAACTTCTTTCGATATCTGATAAAGGTCGTTCGCTTAATCCCGGTATTACGGGACACATCTACATCACTCATGCCCGCCTGATAAAGCTTAAATGCATGTTGTAAGCGGGGATCATCTTTGGCATATTGAGGCTTCCGACCATGATATTTGCCTTGTTGCTTAGCCAGGGCAATGCCTTGTTGCTGGCGTTCAATGATCCGCTTCCGTTCACTTTCAGCCTGATACTTATACAGTTCAATAATGAGGTTGGTCATCAGTTGACGCAAGTTAGGGTCAGCAATCCCCGTCATGGACGGCAAATTTAGGTTCTTTATCAAGTGGTACTGATGAA
>NZ_AZFI01000071.1 GCF_001435755.1 Ligilactobacillus acidipiscis DSM 15836
CTACAAAACAGAGCGGAGCGTGACGGGAGAAAGCGAGTACTAACAGACTTTCACACTAGAATGCGGTTTTTTGCATTGTGATATGGAAGGTCGTTAGGCACATACTTCTGCCGTATACAGCTCAAGTAAAGCAACAAACTCTATAAAACTGTCTTTAATAATTTTGCTTATCTTTCTAAAACAATCGTTCCATAAGGGTCCAGTTTTATTTTGGCAGTAGTATGATCTACTTTGACTTGGCTTTTTAATTGTATCCGTAAATCAGAACAGTCTGCGGGAAGAGCTACTTCTTGTTCTTTAGCTGAAAGATTGCAAAAAATATAAGCCTGATGGGTATCAAAAGAACGTTTATAAGCATAAACATCCCTATTAGATAGGTCAAAAACTATCTGACCAACTGTATACAGCTGTTTTTGTTTCAGAGATAAAACTTTGGCATAAAAGGCTAATACACTATTTGGATCTTGCTTCTCCAATAAGACGTTTGCACCATTTCCTTTTGCACTGAGCCACGGGTCCTGGTCGGAAAAACCAGCACTCACTCCATCAGTCCATTGCATTACACTGCGAGCCCCCATCTTATGACTGGCTGACAAGCTCTTAAGTAACTCAATATGTTCGAAACCTTTCTCTGTCCCAATTTTCATAAATTCTAAAGCGTTGGGATCTTCAAATTCAGCTGGATCAGTTAAGATCCCTGCAGTCATGCCTAGTTCTTCTCCATAGTAGATACATGGGATACCCCGTTGTAAATACATTAAAACTGCTAACATTTTGGCAGCATTATTTTGTTGGTCAGAAGCAACCATCAACTTGTCCAAAATACGCGGCAGATCATGATTGCTCCAATACAAAGTGGGATAACTCCATCCCTGTAGGACCGTTTGCCATTTGACCATCGTTTGCTTAAATTTGACTAAGTCTAATTTGTGCGGTTGTCCTTGCTCGGGAATAGCAGTTGAAAACTGTTGATCTTGGTCATCAGAAAAATAACGGAAAGTTACCACACTGTCACACATTGAACGTTGCGGATCCGTATAACTCTCAACTAAGTCGATATCAGCACTAGCCGCTTCTCCCAAGATGAAAATATCTGACTTTAATTTCCTTAACTCTTGAATAAACTCCGACAGATAATTCTGCACTTGAGGCAAATTTGCATAAAATTCTTCCGCTAGTTGCGGTTCGGTGCTATCTTTAGAAAACACATTCTGTTCAAAATTTGCTTTAGCAGTATGGATGAAAGCATCTAACCTAAAACCATCAATATCGTGTTGCAGCCAAAACTTAGCAACATCGACCATGGCTTGTCGTACTTCTTGGTTAGCCCAATTAAGATCCGGCATTTCCTTAGCGAAAAGATGAAAATAATAATCATCAGTCCCTGCTGGGTCTTTTTCCCAGACACTTCCCCCAAAAAAAGAAGCCCAATTATTAGGTAGCTGATTGCCTTTTCCTTTTCCCCACAAGTAATAGTCACGATAGATACTATGTGGGTTAGCTGCAGCGTCTTTAAACCACGGATGCTGATCTGATGTATGGTTTAAAACAAAATCCAGAATCAATTCCATGCCTTTATTATGCACAGCCGCTACCAAATTATCGAAATCCTCCATTGTGCCCAGTATTGGATCGACCATGAAATAATTTGAAACATCATATCCGTTATCGATTTGAGGAGAAACAAAAATCGGATTCAACCATAACGTATTGACACCTAATGCTTTTAAGTAATCCAAGCGTGTGATGATACCATTTAAATCCCCGATCCCATCATGATTTGAATCCATAAAACTCTTTGGATAAATTTGATAAATAATCCGTTCTCCATTCGAAAATGCTTTCATTTTTGTTCCTCCCTCGCTTCAACTATTTTAAATTTAATAAATCGTTCCAGATAAAGCAAGATAATTTCTGATGTTATCGATAACAAGTTTTACTTACTATTTAGCCAAGAAAAAAGTCCTGGGTACCACGACCTAAGCCATTTTTTTCGAATATTTTTTTGCTCTTCACTTTGTCGTTCCTCTAACCACTAATTGCGGCTCTATGACACACTTTCCTTGTAACTGATTTCCATTGTTGATCTTGTCAAGCAACATCTTGGCACATAGTCCTCCCATTTTGCTGACCTCTTGTTTAATAGTTGTTAATTTAGGAAAAGCTACTTGGTCTAAAAAAACACTATCGTGCCCGATCACTCCGTACTGCTCAGGAATACTGCCTTTTTGAGCAATGATCGCCCGTTCGATCCCCAGTGCCAGACGGTCCGAAGCACTAATAAACACAGTATTTTCTTCAAACTCAGACCAGTGTTCACTGATATAATTTTGAATCTGCGTAGAATGATTCACGCTCCGAATAATTTGCGGCTCCAATCCATTTTCTTGCATAACTTGAATGTAGCCTGCTTCACGTGAATATTCAAATGGTTCAGCCAAATCGATCCCGACATAGATCAAATGCTTATAGCCCCTTTGAATAGCGTAACGTGTTCCGATCTGGCCGCCCATTTTGTTATCAGAATCAACAAAATCATAACCATACCTATTTTCTCCAAATAATACAAAAGGAAGAGTTAATTCTTTGATCCACTGATAATCTTCATCGCGCATTCCTGTTATAATATACCCGTCACAAGTTCCGATCTCAAAACTGTTTTCCGTTACAAGCTGCAGTGCATATTGGTGTTCTTCTAATACTTTTGAGATCCCCGTCAATAAATTCATATAATATGGTTCAACCGTCGTCATCTCTTCTAAAACCAACAGCTTAATGATCTGTGTTCGATTATTGACTAATGCCCTTGCCATTGCATTAGGATGGTAATCTAAGCTTTGCATTGCTTGATATACTAGTTGTTTGACCTCTTCAGTCACTTTATCAGGGTGATTGATCACACGAGACACGGTCATTCGTGAAACATGTGCCTGATCTGCCACATCTTTTAAAGTTGTCATCAACAAACCCCTCTTTAAATTGGTTATCCAACATTTTTTCTATCTATAATCATAGATTCTTTTATGATTTCATTCAATATACTTTTTCTCGCACTGAACAAACTATCTGCCTAAAGCCGCCTAGTTACTAACCATGCCCGGCGCACCATTAAAAATAACTGCCAGTATACACTGCCAGTTACCTTTATCAATATTTTAATTCTTTTGTTTTTGATCAAACAAATTTTTAAGCAATCCATAATCCAATTCTACAGTTGAGGGAATCACTAAATCTGCTTGGCCAAGTTCATTTGGATCACCAACACCAATTGCGATGACCCCCGCGGCCTTAATGGCAGTTACACCAGCCACTGCATCCTCAATTCCTATGCATTCTGCTGGCGCTAGGTTTAATGCCTCAGCGGCTGCTAAAAAAATATCTGGCGCAGGCTTACCATGAGCTATTTGTCTTGGATCAGCGATTGCTGCAAAGTATGAATTTAAGCCCAATTTTTCTAAAATAAGCGGTGCATTTTTAGATGCTGAAGCAATTGCACTTAAAACATGCTGTTCTTTTAGTTCTCGCAAAAAAGTTGTGATACCAGGTAAAATGTCATCCTCAGTCAATGCGCTGATTGCTTCAACATAATACCTATTTTTTTCATTAGCCAACTTTTCAATTTGTTCAGCACTATATTGCTCTTTAATACCTGCATAGTTCATGATCCTAACTAATGAGTCAACTCGACTGACACCTTTCAACTCCTGTTCAAATTCAGCTGGCAAATCGACCGCCAACTTTTCTTTAGCAAGTTTTCTCCAAGCCGCAAAATGAAACTTGGCAGTATCGGTCAAGATCCCGTCCAGATCAAATAATACACCTTTCATTGTCATTTTGCCTCCATCTCAACTACTATCGGCTTACCATTTAGTATAATTTCCAGCGGCTTGCCCGTCAGCAAGCTGAGCTTTGTCCCTTTTTTGTCGACAGTTACGCTGAGTAATCTTCCTCTGAAATTAAGTCGGAAAGAATATCCATCCCACTGCTGGGGTACGAATGGCGCAAGTGCAAGCTTATTATTTTTAACACGCATTCCTGCAAATCCTTGTACGATCGCCAACCAGGAACCGGTCATTGAAGTCACATGCAAACCATCATCAGTATCATTATTATAGTTATCTAAATCTAAACGGGCAGTCCGAGAATACATTTCAAAAGCCTTTTCTTCTTTATGCAGGTCAGCCGCTAAAACGGCATGAGTAGCTGCCGATAAGCTCGATTCATGAACAGTCAATGGTTCATAAAAATCGAAATTCCTTCTTTTTTCTGACTCACTAAAACGGTCGATGAAATAATAAATTCCTTGTAAAACATCTGCTTGTTTAATATATGGCGAACGCAAAATATGATCCCAGGACCAGTGTTGATTAAGGGGTAATTGTTCTTGTGGCAAGTCTTTAACTGGTGTTAAGTCTTTGTCCAAGAATGTGTCATGCTGCACAAAGATCCCAAGTTTTTCATCAAATGGTAAATACATATTTTGACTGATCTGTTGCCATTTTTGCCGTTCTTCATGCGTTAAGTTGAATTCTTGAATTTTTTTGGCTGAAACTTCTTGAGCAATTTTTTCAGTATATTCTAAACACCATTTTGCCAAGGTATTGGTATACCAGTTATTATTGACGTTATTCTCATACTCGTTTGGCCCGGTGACACCATGGATCATGTATTTTCCCTGACGTTTGGAAAAGTGAACCCGGTCAGCCCAGAAACGGGCGATACCAACTAATACATCAAAGCCGTCATTATGAACGTATTCTTGATCGCCAGTATAACGAGTGTAATTGTAAATTGCATATGCAATCGTTCCGTTTCTATGGATCTCTTCAAAGGTGATCTCCCATTCATTGTGACACTCGATCCCGTTAAAAGTTACCATCGGGAAAAGCGCACCATTTAAACCTTGCTCCTGCGCATTATGATAAGCGCCGCTTAGCTGATTATGGCGATACTGTAACAAGTTACGCGTCACATTTGCAGGTGCTGCTCCCAAATAAAATGGCACAGCGAAAGCTTCTGTATCCCAATAAGTCGCTCCACCATATTTTTCTCCAGTAAAACCTTTAGGTCCAATATTCAACCGGCTGTCATTGCCATAGTACGTTGAAAAAAGCTGGAATAAATTAAATCTGATCCCCTGTTGTGATTCTTCATTACCGCTAATAATAATATCTGATTTTTCCCAACGCTTTTCCCAAATATCTTCGTGGTCCGAAAGTAGTGTTTCAAAAGATTTAGCCGCTTGTTCTTTGCTCAAATCAGCAGCTGCTTGTTCGATTTGCGCTCGGGTAGCATAATCACGTGAAGTCGTTACAATAACCTTTTTTTCAAACTCAGCTTGGTCATTTGCATTCAATTTTTTCTGCCACTTGGCAGACACCATCTTTGTCTCCTTGGTTTGCGTTTGATACTCCAATGAAGTCTGATGAACTGCCTTCATAGCTACAATAAAACGCGGTGTTCCAAAATCATTTGGGATCGTTTGGGCAGTCATCTGCAAGCTTTCTCTGTCAGTATTTTGCCCCAAAACATTCCAAAATTGTTCATCATAATTAGCATCTTCGTTATACACATTTGCATTGATCATCGAAGTCACGTTAAGTACAACCGGCTTTTCGCCTAAATTCTTGAATTTCAGACGATTAGTATACAGTTCTTTACAAGCCACACTAACAAAGCGTTCTGACTCAACCTGAACTTTAGCATCTCCTTTGTAAACTATAAAACTTCTTGTCAACAGGCCGTGCTTCATGTCTAATTCCAAAGAAAAATCTGTAAACTTATCTTTAGCAAGATCTATTGATTCTCCGTTGACTTGAAGGTCCAAGCTGACAAAATCAACAGCATTGATCACCTTGCCAAAATATTCTGGATAGCCATTTTTCCACCAACCTACACGAGTTTTGTCCGGATACCACACGCCACCCAAGTATATACCTGGGTGAGTATCACCAGAATATTTTTCCTCAAACATTCCTCGCATTCCCATGTATTCATTTCCAATGCTGGTAATACTTTCCTGCAACCTTTTATTTCCTTTATCCAAAGAATGAGTAACGATTTTCCATGGGTCGATTTCAAAAATTCTTTTCATCCCCGTAGCTCCTTTTCTCATTTCTATCTTAAAATATAAGCAAATGAACCTTACCTATTCACCTGCTAGATAATTATTAGTCAATAATGGCAACGCTATATTTACCAAATTTATAATAGCATTGCCCAAACGGCGGAACAATCGTTTTCTAGCCTGTTTTAATAAGCCTCGCGCTATACTTGCAATGTTACCGATAACAGAATTTTATAAAAAAAGCTGAAACAATTATCATTGAGAATAATTTGTTCCAGCTTCGCTGATTTTCTATTTTCCTTTTAATGTTATTTCTCTAAAATTAATTGCTCGCCGCTCTCTGTTTTCAAACCAATACCTGTTGCTGCACTCAACAAAGTAAACAATGGGCACAAAAGGATAAAGAACGCAAATGGTAAGTAAGATAACGTTGGAACGCTCAGTGTATTAGCAATAAACACTCCTCCAACACCCCATGGGACCAAGTAATTGATCACAGTACCTCCGTCTTCAAGTACTCGTCCTAAAGCAGCAGCGGTCAACCCTCCCTTTCTAAAAGTCTGTTTGAAAGCACGACCGGGTAAAATAATGGATAAAAATTGCTCACCAACAAAAAGATTAACACCAACACAAGCAACAAGCGCAGCCAGGACCAGCTTAAACGGGCCGTTTAACTTATGGCCTAGTGGATCCATAACAGTTGCAACTAAGCCAAAATGAACTAACAAGCCTCCAAGAGCTAATGTTAAAACGATCAATGCTACTGTCGGCATCATACTTTCTATTCCTCCGCGTGATAACAAAAGATCGACTTGTCTATTTGACGTTTTGGCAACATAACCCTTAATAATGATATCAGCAACTTTATTCATGCTAAGTGCCTCGTGGCTTACGAACATAATTCCTGTTGAAACCAAAACATTTAACAGCATTGTCGGAATAGCTCCCATTTTGAAAAATGCACAAATAAAGATCAACATGATCGGTAACAATGTTAAAAATGAAATATGAAAGTTTCCCTGCAAAGCAAAGATCGTAGCATTGACCTTAGACAGATCTGCTCTGTCATGTCCTAAACCCAAAAACGCCAAAATACCAGTCGTCACAACAGCCGCTGGTAATGTTGACCAGAGAATAGTCTTCATATGATCAAATAAACTCACATCAACAACAGCTGCGGACAGATTATTGGTTTCAGACAGCGGAGACAACTTATCACCAAATATACCGCCTGAAATAATTGCACCAGCAACAATTGCTGGATCGAAGTTCATTGTGACGCCAATGCCAAAAAAGGCAATACCGACCGTAGAGACCACGGTAAAACAACTGCCAACTGCTGCTCCAACGACTGCGCAAACCAAGAATACTGTTGGTAAAAACCAACGCGCATTTAAAGCCTGAAAACCATACACCATCAATGTTGGGATCGTACCAGCGGCGATCCACGTGCTGATCATTGCCCCGATCAAAATAAACATTACGATCGGAATGATACCCTTGTCGATCCCATCTTGAATGCCGTCATTGATCTCTTTCCAACTAGCACCTTTTAATTTTGCCCAAAAAATAACGACTGTCATTGCCAATAATATTGGTACTTGTGGCGACAATTGCAGACCGATCATGCCGAACCCCATGATTGCCAGCACTAACGACAATATAATGATTGCTTCAAACAAACCTAATTTTAAATTTTTTCTCGTCATATTAGTTAACCTCTTTTTTGTTATTCTTTCAATAAGTCTAAATATATTGGTTAACTAATATCGAACTATTCCTCCGTTAGTTGCTCTTAACATACTTCAAAATTCCTTTCTTTTAGGCGCAAAAAAACCGCCCCTATTGCAAACTGCATGCAATAGGGACGGTTTTTACCGTGGTACCACCCTTTTTGTGTACGATCAGTACACCACTCACTAGAAGATAATGGATTCTAGTTATTGACCAGTATCATTTAAATTACGGTATTTCGCACCTTCCACCCTGATTGGTTCGCAGCGACCACCAACTTCCTGACACCCAGATAGAAGAACTACTTCATGTAATTGACCTTTAAGATATTATTTCAAAGTTTAAAATGAAAAGGCAAAAAAAGCAAGGCCTCAAAGAAAAAAATTAAACTCAACGAGATAATTCGATTTCTTTGACTAGATAACTTTTTTCAATATATGCTAATAATTTTTGACACCAATAAGGATCTCCTATTCCCTGCTGGATTTTTAATTGCTCTGTATTAAATTTATCAACAACGTCTAAGAAACTCAAAACTTCGAGCATCGATAATTGAAAACATCGATCAGGAAAGACATCAGCAAGAAAATCTTGATAAAGTACCAAGGTGTGCAAGTCTAAGCGTAAGTCAAACCGGCCACAACGTGCAACTAAAAAAGTTTTTCTTGACATGATCAAAGACCTTCTTCCCCAATTTTTATCACAAACGCTGACATGTCAGCGATGATACCGCAACCATTATTTTACCACATATTTACTGGTTTTATACCACCTGACGCCCTAAAACTAATTATTTTATAACTATTTGAATCGGGTTATTCATTTATTTCACAACGATCCAAACATAAAAGTCAGGACCTTACGTTAATTTTTTCTAATAATAGACACAAATTGTTTGCAAGTTGCCTGTTTTTCAGTAAAATACTTCTATGCGTTTTAAAGTATAGTCATAAGACATTATTTTTAACTCGTTCTCACTCTCGCGAGAGCTGAAAAACAGTTTATATCTATAAACAAAACTCTTGAGCTTAAACTGACTTGTGACTGATTCTTTTAGAAAGAGGGTACAAAATTGAAATTAAGACAAGCAAAGATGAACGATTTAGAGCAAATTATCGAAATTTTAGCAGACGGACGCGACCAACTTGCTGAAAAGGGTGTCGACCAGTGGCAAGGTGAATACCCTTCACGCGATCACGTAAAATACGATATTGAACACGGCTTTGCTTTTTTAGCCAAATCAGATGATCATCAAACAGTTGGCGCTTTATCATTAGTTCCTGCACCTGATCATGCCTATGATGATATGCATGGTAACTGGTTAACAAACACCGATAGCTACATCGTGATCCACCGAGTAGCGATCCATTCAGCTCATGGCGGGCATGGCTATGCTACTCAGCTTTTCGAAAAAGTGATTGAAGAGATCTCAAACAATCATCCGTCGATCGATAGCATCCGGATCGATACGCATAAAAACAACCAGGCTATGCAGCACGTGATCGCCAAAACCGGTTTTAACCATGTCGGTGAATTAGTCGGGGTTTATGGCCCAACAGATGAGTGTTTTGTCTACGAAAAAGTTATTGAACATCAAGTTAAATCTAATATACAAATTGCTGGTTAAAAGTTACTGTAATTTATAATTTTTATAAATGGTCTGCAAAATAGCAGGCCTTTTTATTTTTCACAAAAAATTTTTTTACACTTCAAGAATATATTGTGTGCAACCTTCAACAATGATTTTTAGATTGTGAAATTAAAATTATTAGACTTTTTTACTTTAATTACAACATTTTGTGTGTTACTTTTAACCCATAGAAAGCATTGATGATTCATATATTTCGGACGTCTGTTTGATGTTAATGCAACTATTTTATTTAACATTTGAATATAAGCTTAATTCTAAAAATTATTTATTTTTCTCCAAAATTGATCACTTTGTGAGAAAATCAGCAGTTTGTTTTAACAACTATTTATGTAGGTATTGCAAGGAAAGATGGTACAGCTTGTTTTGTAGTTAAGCTGCGCATGGCAAAAGGTTGCACCTAACCAACTTCCACACTACAATGCTGAAA
>NZ_AZFI01000072.1 GCF_001435755.1 Ligilactobacillus acidipiscis DSM 15836
TTCATCAGTACCACTTGATAAAGAACCTAATACCTAACTCACTCACATTAAAAAGCCATGGTCTTTGCTTTAAACTCACGAAATAAAAGCATTATTTTTAAATTTTTGTTAAATTATTCACTACCTAATTAACGAACTGTTACTTCTAATTCTTCTTGTAATTTCGTAATAGCCCTGTCAAACTCAGCTGTCACTTCATCATCTTTTAAGGTAGCCTTCTTAGCTTGATAAACAAGTGTATAAGCTAAGGACTTAAAGCCTTTAGTAATATGCTCTCCTTGATAATAATCAAACAATCGGACATCTACTAGGTGATGTCCACCATTAGCCCAAATAGAATTCAAAATCTGCTGATTTGTGATCTCATTAGGAACAGCAAGAGCGACATCACGAGTGATAGTTGGATATTTTGAAATTTCTTGGTATACTAATTCACCTTTTGGTGCAGCAATTATCTTTTCCAGATCCAGCTCAAAAACATAAGTCCGTTTTAATTTATATTCTTTAGCCAAATTAGGATGGATCTCTCCGACAAATCCTAACAGCTGGTCATTCAGATAAATATCTGCAGTTCGACCTGGATGCATTTCTTCGTGTTTGGCAGTTGCTTCAAAACGAATACCCTGGGTAATTCCTAAAGCAGATAGCAAAAAAGTTATGATACCCTTGGTCAAATAAAAGTCAACAGGTTTCTTAGAAGCATTCCAAGTAGCTTCATGGAAAAGCCCAGTCAGCGCACCAGCCACGTGTTCAACTTCACGCGGCCTTTCATTATCTTCATCTCTAAAGAAAACACGTCCCTGTTCATACAAAGCAACATTTTCCACTTTACGTGCACTATTATATGACAAGTCATCCAGTAAACCACTCAGCAGATTCATCCGCAATGTTGTGTGATCAGAACTCATTGGAAAATCAAGATTCGTTTGCAAAGCAGGTTTCATTGCAAAACGTTGCGCTTTTTTAGGTGTTGTCAAACCATAAGAAATAGCTTGGTCAAGCCCTGCACTTTCTAATAGACGGCGAGTTTCTCTAATTGCTTTTTGAACTTTTGTATATTTACCAGGAGTTGCTTCTCCAGCTGGAAGTGTGGCTGGTAATTTGTCATAACCATACAAACGGGCAACTTCTTCGATCAGATCTGCGTCGATCTCAATATCCCATCTTCTGACTGGAATTTCTACGGTATATACTCCGTGATCTTCCTCAACCCCGAAATCAAGTCTAGTAAAAATTTGCTTAACTTCTTGTGAGTCCAATTCTGTTCCAAGAACATGGTTGATCCGTTCAAGTGAAATTTCTACTTTTTTAGCACTTTGATCCGCGTGTTCTTCTCCAGCAACACCTGCGACTATTTGACCATCACCGAGCTCTGCAATAAGCTCAGCTGCACTATCTAATGCTTCTCTCACAGTTGCAACATTGATCCCCCGTTCGAATCGAACAGAAGCCTCAGAATGCAGCTTTTCTTTCCGAGCTGTTTTACGGATCCTGTGTCCGTCAAAAACAGCAGATTCTAAGGCAATTGTTTGTGATCGATCATCTATCTGAGTATTTGCTCCACCCATTGTACCCGCTAAGGCCACAGGAACATCACCATTAGTGATCACAATGTCGTCTGCACTTAACTTGCGTTTTTCATCATCTAAAGTTGTAATTTCTTCGCCTTCTTGTGCAAGGCGAACTACAATATTTTTGGTTTCTAGTTTATCGTAATCAAATGAATGTAAAGGTTGACCATAGTCCATTAAAATGTAGTTTGTCACATCAACCACATTATTTATTGGTCTAATACCTGCATTCCATAAACGTTTTTGCAACCATAGCGGGCTTTCAGCTACTTTTACATTTTTAATGATCCGCATCAGATATGTCGGAGCCAATTCTGCAGGGGCGTTTACTTCTACATAATCTGCGATTTGACTACCACTTTCCTCAGAAAGCTCTGGTTGAGAAAAACTGACCTTCTTATCGTATAAGGCTGCAACTTCATTAGCAACTCCCCGAATACTCAACAGATCAGCACGGTTAGGTGTGATATCGATATCGATCACATCTTCATCCATTCCTAAATATGAAAAAATCGGTTGGCCCGGTATTGCATCTTGCGGTAAAACATAGATCCCATCAGCATATTTTTTCGGAACAACGCTTTCTGAGAAACCAATTTCTTGTAATGAACAAATCATGCCCATTGAAACTTTACCACGCATTTTTGATTTTTTGATCTTATTATGTCCAGCGATCCAAGAGTTTGGTAATGCAACGATCACATTTTGTCCACTTTCAACGTTAGGTGCACCACAAACGATTTGATAAGGTTCTTCTTCCCCCACATCGACCTGGCAGATCTTTAAATGATCAGAATTAGGATGTGGCACCAAACTGTTAATATGACCAACAACAATTTTCTTTTGCCCATCTTCTAAACGAGATACCCCATCGATTTCTACAGCACTTAATTCTATCTTATTAGCCAAAGAATTCGTATCAATATCTTCAACCGGTACATATTCATTCAACCATTTTTTTGAAACTTTCATTAAGACGACCTAACCTTTCTGAGAGAATTGTTCGAGGAATCGAACATCATTTAGATAAAACTCGCGAATATCATTTACTCCATATTTCAGCATAGCAAACCTGTCTGGGCCTAAACCAAAAGCAAAACCACCGTAAACTTCTGGATCGATTCCTGCCATTTTTAAAACATTTGGATGAACCATTCCGGCTCCAAGTGTTTCGATCCATCCGGTATACTTGCAAACTGCACAGCCTTTTCCACCGCATTTAAAACAGGAAACATCTACTTCTGCAGACGGTTCAGTAAATGGAAAATAACTTGGGCGCATCCTGATCTCACGCTCTTCGCCAAACAAGTTCTTAGCCAACTGCTGAAGTGTGCCTTTTAAATCAGCCATAGTTATATGTTTGTCGATAACTAGCCCCTCAACCTGGTGAAATTGATGTGAGTGAGTTGCATCGTCTGTATCACGGCGATAGACTTTACCAGGTGAGATCATTTTTAATGGTCCCTGAGAGAAATCATGCTTTTCCATAGTTCTAGCTTGGACTGGCGAAGTTTGCGTCCGCATTAAAATCGAATTTGTGATATAAAACGTGTCTTGCATGTCTCTTGCCGGATGATCTTTAGGTAGATTTAACATCTCAAAGTTATAATGGTCTTCCTCGACTTCTGGACCATCCACAACCTGGTATCCCATTCCTAAAAATAGTTTCTCGATTTGATCAATAACTTGTTCAAGTACGTGCGGCTGTCCTTGCTTAACTGGAACACCTGGCAAAGTCACATCGATTTTTTCTTTTTCGAGTTTAGCCGCAGTTCTTTCAACTTCTAATTCTTCACGGCGCTGTGTAATAGCTTCACTGAGTTCATCCCGAACTTTATTAGCAAAACTACCAACTTTAGGTCTTTCTTCTGCAGGCAGATCACGCATCCCTCGCAAAACCTCCGTGATCGGGCCTTTTTTTCCTAATACGTGGACACGAATATCATTAACCTTTTTAGTATCAGATGCAGATTTTATCTCTGCCAAACTATTTTTTTTGAGCTCTTCAAGTTTGTCTTTTAGATTCATTGTTTTCCCTTCCTTAAAAATTATTGAGTTATCGTTTAGCTAGCGGCTTGTACGCTCTTTTTGGTTGCTTAAAAAATGACACATAAGATAATAGCTAATAATGAACGTTAAAAATATCTGTTAAACTAACATTTTTGTTTGCCTATATTTGTCGAAAAAAGAAAAAAGCCTCCTCCCTATAAAAGGGACGAGGCTTCGCGGTACCACCCTTGTTTCATCATTAGCTGCAACTGCAACTAATAATAACACTTGGAGCTTGATAACGATCAGTACCGACCGTAACGCTTTTCACCAGCATTTAGCTCCCAGCGCTAACTCAGGAAGTGAACTTCAACTATTTTCTCAACAAAACGTTCTCAGTTAAGCGTTTTTTCCTGTGATGATCGATAGTCTACTTTTTTCCGTCTTCGTTTCAAATATTATTATCAGTTTACCTTTATTAAAAATGATAGTCAAGTTAGTCTGTACAATCGGCTAAAGTATACCATTTTTCTGCCCAGCCATGGACTTGACCAATAATTCCAGCCAAATCTTCACCCTGTTCAGTCAACTGGTAAACGTCACGACAACTATCCTCTAACGGAGTCTTTGTGACCAAACCTTCGTTTTCCAGTTCTTTCAACCGTTCAACTAAAACACGATCACTACATTTATTAACACTATTAGCAATGTCTTTAAAACGTTGCGGTCCTTCAGATAATAGAACATCAATAATCAGGCCGTTCCATTTTTTACCAAGAATACCGAAAGTCTTTTCGAAACGAGGACATAGTTTATAATCGCTATCTTTCTGGATTTCTACTGCCATAACAACTCACCTCCAAACAAAACTAAAACACTTATAGTAAACAAAAAGCCCGCATTTAAAATATTCGAGCTTCCTACATTTAACTTCTATTTTAATTTTACTCTTATTTACTTACTTTTGCAAAGCTTAACCGCTGTTTGACATTCGCTTCGATCTTCTCTGCTAAATGTCCACTGTATTCAGAAGTAGCAGAATACTTATCGACAGCTGTCACAACAAAACCCTCAGGATATTTAGGTGGACAAATAGTCGCACCCCACATGTGTTTGATAATAATATCCTTTTCTAGTGGACTAAGATCTGTGATCTTTTCCGCATTTTTTAAAGCGATCCGCGGATGGATCCATGCATGTGTTCCACGGTCAAATTTCGTAGTCCGCCAATCATAATAAAATAAATCATGCAATAATCCGGCTCGAGCAGTAGCCCTTGCGTTTAAATGTAATTTTTTAGCGATCCGATAGCTGGTATAAGAAACATCAATACAATGATCCAGTCGTGTTGTTGCGTGGTGTTGCTCATATTCAGAAAGCTTTTGGACGGCTGGTTCTTGCAACAAATTGCCCACATAACTCATATATTCAAGATCTTGTTTCCATTTGACATTCGTCATATTCGTCAAATTACCTCACTTGCTTGATAGATTTATTGCTCTTCACGGCATAATACTAGACCGTTAGTGCTAAACTTGCAAACTATAATTACTCAAAACAGTAATGTTAAGCTATTCTTAATATTCAGGCTCTTAGCGCAAACATCAAGATGCCAGCTGCTATTGCAACATTCAAAGATTCTGCTTGGCCTCTTAACGGAATGTATAGATTCATCGAGGTTTCTTCCAACATTTTTTGACTCAATCCATTTCCTTCATTACCCATGACTAAAGCAAAATCTGCATGCTGACCAACCTCATCATAGCTTCGTGCCTGATCATTTAGCTCACTGCCAAAAACTGGGAAACGATTTTTCTTGAAGGCTTTTGTCCAAATAGACAAATCACCCTCAATAATTTTTACATGAAATTGACTTCCTTGCATCGAACGAACAAGTTTAGGCTGATACATATCAACCGATCCTTCACTTAAAACAACACCCTTAAAACCGGCCGCATCCGCTGTTCTTACCATTGTTCCGACATTGCCAGGATCTTGGATCGTATCTAAAAAAAGCCAAGCCCCTGTCATTTTCTCGGGTATTATTTCTTTTGTTTGGCCAATAATTACTGTTGCAAATATTCCTTGCGGACTAGGTGTTGCACTTAACTGTTGCGCAACTTCATCTGAAATTTCATATATATCCACTTCTTCAGGCATTTCTTGAGGATTTGCATGCTCTAATGCTGCTGGAGTTATCATTATTTCACTAATATTTTCATTTGCTTTAAGAGCTTCGTCCAGTAAATGCCAACCTTCCAGCAAATATTTTCCTTGTCTGCTTCTACCTTTTTTAGTTTGTAATTTCTTCCAGTTTTTAACTGTCTGGTTTCCAGTCGATTGAATATATTTCATCTTAACTTCCTACTTTTAAAATTATTTTTAAGCCAATTTCTTGGTAAAACGTAAAACTGCACATTTCTTTCCGTTTAAATCTTTTTGTGTTCCGGTAACTACTTGCAGTTGATAAATCTTAGCAATTTCTTTGATTAATTTTGTGTCTGCAGCGGTATCTTCACCCGTCAGCAAAATTGCCGTTACGGAATTACTTTCCTCTGCATAAAAAGAACGATATACATTGGCCTGGATCTTACTTAAAGCTAGATCACCAGTGAAAAAATGCGCACTGATCCTAGCAGCAGCTTCCATACAATTTAACGCAGTACTAAATAGATCTTCCTCGTTATGAAAAGACATACCTGGATTATGGAAAATATAAGTCAGTCCCTGTTCTGAAAAAGGAGCACAATCTAAAAGTCTGATCCTTCCTTGATCAGGATCATCTTTTGAGTATAGTAATAAGTACAAACAACTTAACTCCATTTCACGGCCACGCATATTCAATAACGGTTCTATATCATTTAATAAATTCAATTTGCTCTCTTGTTTCAATTGACGATAAGAAATAACTTCTATTCTTAGCGATGTATCCTGGATCTTATTTTTAACAGCTGCAGCAATGTGTTTTTCAATATTTCTACCCATATAAAGCTCATATATCACATTGCCAACAGCTTGATACTTAATATCCAAATTAACTCACCTCTCACTCATTCCTGCTTAATTATACAACGCACAAAGCAGTCGCGTATATGATTCTTACTTTTTAGCTTAGTTTAATTAAATCCAAACTACAAAAAAACCCTACTCCACTATCGGAGCAAGGCCTTAGGGGTTGTATTAATTTGTTTAGGGGGACAAATTAAATAGTTGTCAATAAAAGCAATGCCTTTAATGTCAACGCAGTAATTATAGCATAATGAAAATTTAACAACAACCCTTTTCAAAAAATGAATATTAAAAATTTGTGATGAACTTTATTGCAAAAAAATCCCGTCACAGCAGCGACAGGAAGAACAGATATATAATATGTGCATAGTCACCAGAACAACTGAAATATGTGATAGTTAGTAATAAATTGCTATAAAAAGTTTTGTTCCTTCGAATGACTATGTGAGTAGTATATACCTTCTCTTGCAAAAAAGCTATTACAAATACATTTCTTTTTGATTACATACTTTTCCAGGTTTCAATAATTTCAAAAAGTTCCTTTTTAAAGCCTAACTATAGGAATTACCTCCGTTATGACCGCCTACTAACCCAGTACGTTCTAACATTGTTCCACCATGTTTCAAACTATGTCCAAAAAATAATGCAGTTGTTCCAAATTTGTTTCTAATTTGGTCTAACGTTTTTTCAAGTACAACATGTTTTTCTTGTTTTTTTACAGAAGTAAATAAGTTTAATTGCAGATCTTGTGTAGTGATCAAACCACCAAAACTAACCGCAACATTTCTAACTGCTTCACCCTGCCAATTTTTTCTAAATAGCTTTAATAAGCAACGATTTAAAATACGGCCATCACTAGTGGGTGCAATTTTTAATTGTTGCGAGAACCCACTTGTTCCCATTTCTTCAGCTGAAGCATAAGAAAAACCAATACGTAAACTAACACACATCGTTTGTTTATGTCTTTTTCTCAACCGAGCCGCAACTTGCTCACCAATTTCTTGAATCACGACTTCAATTTCCTCTTGCCTATGATAATCCCTTGGTAATACTTGCGAATTCCCTAGACTATCACTTTTAACTCTAACTGGTTTTTCCAAATCAGTTCGATCGATCCCCCAAGCTAATGCAAGCAATTGCGTTCCCATTACCCCCATTTCTTCCTTTAATGTGTAAGGCGTAGTGTGAGCTAAATTTTTCATAGAGTAAATCCCCATTTTATGCAAATGTTTTTCCGTTCTTCTCCCAATACTCCACACTTCAGTTAAATTCGTGATCGACCAAATTTTTTCAGCAAAATCAGCATAACTCAATTTACCGATCAAACCAGTGGAATGTTTAGCAAAAAGATCTAGAGCTAGTTTAGCCTGAAGCGGGTTCTCTCCGATACCCACAGTAGTATATAATCCTAATCGTGCACGCACAGTCTCTTGAATCTGTCTAGCAACAGCTACAGGATCAGGGCCAAATAAGTGCCACGAATAGGTCAAATCAAGGATCGTCTCATCAATCGAATATGGGACACAATCAATTTCTTGAGTATACTGCCGAAATATTTCATTGATCTCAAGATTTTTTTCAATATATAAATTCATCCGTGGAGGAACTACCAATAAGTCATCATTTTTAGGCAGATCACGTTGCCGGCTAACATTATTAATTCCATACATTTTTTTGGCAACTGGTGAGGCAGCCAAAATAAGCCCTCCATTAGTATTTTCCTGTTCGGATAACACGACTAACGGAGCTTCCAGCGGATCAAGGCCTCTCTGCGCACACTCAACACTAGCGTAAAAAGATTTATTATCTATTAGAAAGAAAACACCATGCGGTTCCTTCGAATAATCCATAACAATCTCTCCAAACATTTGAGCTATATATTCATTATATGAACATTAGTTCGCTTTGTAAATATCTAAGTTGCTTTTTGGATATTCAAAAAGTTCTAATATGAAACGATAAAAATCATTCCATAATCAGAACTGATCTTAGATTGTTTTAATTCAAACCGCTGTACCAAAAGAGTAATTTTCATTAAGACGGCGGGTTACATATTTTACATGGCTGCAGTCCGCTTGCTTTAGCATCTTTTAAAGTGGTTGGGGTAAAGTGTCCACGACCATGAGGATGTGTATGGTATTTGTCTCCTGTAGGAGTTACATACACTCTCATGTTTTGTTCGTCATTTTGTTGGGTTTGTTCATTTTGTTGTACTTGATCATTATTGGCAGCTTTATAACTATCAGAATTAGGAGTCTGACCAGTATAGGCAGCACCAGAAACATTACTTGAACCATCTGCGTAGTTCAGCTTAACACCGTCTTGAACATTAAAAATAAAAACATTAAACGATATTTTGTTATCACCCACAGATCTGGCCATCATATGCACCCCACGAGCTAATAGTTCATTACCGCGAAATATTGGAGTAACTGAGTATCTGACATAATTAGTACTGCTCTGTTCAAGATATGCTTTGGTATCCATTTCAAAACACAACATTTCAGGACTATTTAATTGCCGTGTCCCTGTGATCAAGTTCCTCCAATTATCATTTTCAGCGGATAATGCCCAGCCAATTAAATGTGACCTATTATAAAGATAACCGCTTGAGATCCTTTTATTCTTCCAGCCGGTTGGGGTCACATCAGAAATGCTTTCGCGCTTTTCACCTGGTTTGGGCATTGTTGCCTGGCTCAACATAGCTTCAGCAAAAGTCGCACGATTTAAACTATCAAGCTCGCCATACTTTTCCCACGACCCATTTTTAGTAGACATCCCAGTCTCACTAAAGGTTGGGACTCCATTGTTAACATTGATGGTTTGTGTACCCTTAAATTCCAAAGCAGCAAGTTCTTTATTTGAGGCACGATTTTGTTGTTGAACCCTACTTTGATCCTTCTTTTTTGCTAACTGGGCCTTCCTAATAGATTCCTGTTTATTTGAGTACTCTTTTTTAGTACTTTTATTCCTTCGTGACGAAGAAGTTTTCCCCTTCTTAACTTGCGTTGCTCTATGTTCTTGCGAAGATACTTGTTCAGTTTTTTCTCCACTAGCCGTCTTCTCAGATCCTGTTGGAGTCAATACTCCAAAAATAACAAAGGCTAAGATCGAAGCACCAAGTATCATCCACTTCGTTTTCTCCTTCCGCCTTTTTTTGTTAAATAAACAAAAAATAAAATAGATCAAAGCTCCCAACCATATGATGGCAAAAAAAGTGTCGGGAGTGTCAAGAAGTTTGTGTAAATGAA
>NZ_AZFI01000073.1 GCF_001435755.1 Ligilactobacillus acidipiscis DSM 15836
TGTTATTTCTAACTTAATTTGACATTTCAAGCCTTAAATTTATCGGAAATTTCGTCTGAAAAGTTTTTAAAAGAGTTTCTATTTCAGCAATACTTTGTTCATCACCCTTATTTTGTTTGCGTAGTTCTTCATTTTCAAGGTAAGCAGTGCACAGCGGACGTCTAAGTCTCTAAATTTGCTCTCTTTAGTTGGAATCAAGAATAAATTTCTCTAAAAAAGAAGCGCCAAAGTTGAAGTGCCCCATAATTGTTAGACATAGAAACTAACAATTATGGAGCACTTCAGCTTGCTTATGCAGCCACATTTTTGGCCTTTTTCGTTTGACTCCATGGCAAATAACGACTCAGCTCAGATTCACTCAGAGGAACTGGTTGGAAGAGCGCTGTCAGAATTTCAAAAAGGTACTGCAATGGATTCTCCAAGCAGTTGGCTTTCGCGCTTTCAAGCAATGTCAACCAGATCGCGTTAGCTATGCTGGTGCTAAACAGAAAGTTCTTTCGGTCAATGATCAGTGATTTGATAGCTTGTTCACAAGTGTTGTCAGAAAAATCTAAGGCACCATATTGTATCAACTTGTCGATTGCGGTCTTTTGACCGTCAGCATATTTGATTGCTTTTCCCAGCATTGATTGTGGTAAAGCCAGCAATTCAGCCAAACACTACAAATTTTTTTAGCAGAGGAGCTAATCTTTGTTTACGCAACTTTTTTCTTTCGTTAGAGGACAGAGTCTGCCATTGTTTTTCCAGATGGAACATCTGATCCAGTATTTTTAACGGTCTTTTGGCTCGGTGATCTCTTTTGGTCGCTTCAAAAAACTTCCGGTAAACATGAGCCAAACAACCGACTCGGTCGCGACAGTCAACGGACGCATAAACAGAATAGCCGTCGCACCGCAACACACCAACAAATTCAGCATAAAGCTCTTGCCCGGATCGAGCTGTCCGATCAGGTTTATCCGCATAGTATATTCCTTGGCGCTGTAAGGTTTGGGGAGTCCGCAGGACCCACATTCTTGATTCAGCAGTTGCTTTTTTATTATGCGGTTCACGTAAAACCTGCACGACTGTCTCATCACCCTGCAGATAAGGTGCTTTGAGTAACTCAGCGTGAAGCAGTTCGGTTAAGAGCTGAACTATTTTTGAACCGTGGATCACCAAGCGAAACAAAGTTGACTCACTTGATACCCAACCCAGCCGTCGCCAATCCTTTAACTGACGATACAAAGGATTCCCTAAACTGTATTTTTAATAAACAACGTTGCTTAACAGTTCACCTGTGATAGAGAGAAAATCTGTTTTTCAAGTCGCCAAATAAATCTGTTCAATTTTTTCTGAATCAAGCATCATGAGGAAACACCGCTTTTAAAAAAGCATCAAGAATATAGTTGTTAATCCGATTATAGACTACTATAATCTTATTTGATCAATTCGAAACTGCATCGCCTTTTGTGCCCTAACCTCATTAGTCGGCTTATGCCTATTGATTTTAATTGGACGAAATCATGCTCATTATCCAAAAAATCACCTCATCTCATTTGATAAGGTAATTATATTAAATCTGATTTTATATTTAAATACGTCCGCTGTGCACTACTTACATTTGTAGCAAACGATAAATTATTTTTTTTAACTTAAATGCAACTAAAAAATCCCAAATTTGTCCTCTAAAAGTGGCTGTTTGATAATATTCCTTGTAATCACGGAGTCGTAAGAGAGAACCCAAAGTTTGCTTCTTATAAAACCTAAGTCTTGCACGCAAATAATTAGCAAGATGCTCAGCTGATTTTATATCTTGTCTTTGACTAATAATCGTTAAGGAACTAAGTAATTGTTCAAACTCTTTAATCTTTGTCTGGCGACTATTTTCAAAGGAATTGACTTTAGATTGAGCTCCCCAATTCTCACTAACACCTAACGTATTATTATTATGCATTCTGTAACGAATTAAATTTTCATTTAAAAAGAAACACTTTTTATCAACCGAGGCTATCATATTTAAAAACCAATCATGGGGCAACTCAAAGTTATAAGTAGACACAAACTCATCTCTCAAGTTTTTAGAAATACACATGGAACAGCCGGGAGATATATTGCGCTTGATAATATCGTCGAGAGAAAAACTGTTTAGATACCGTAATGGTTCCTTTGAATATAAAAAGTTGGCATTATAAAAATTTTTTCTTGCAGGTAAAGCAACCTTATCTGAGTTCTGATCTATCAGTTGAATACCTGAATTTAATGTTTCAATCGAATTGTCATGTTGCATAATTTGTGCCATTTTTTCTATTTTATCAGAAGTCCACTCATCATCTTGGTCAGAAAGAAAAATAATATCTCCAGAGGCTTTTTTCAATAAATTATAAAAATTTTTTTGATAACCTTGATTTTCGGAGTTGATCATAAAAGACCAATTATCTAGAGAATTTTTTTCAATGAAGTTACTAACTAGTCTTTGGGTATTATCTGTCGAACGATCGTCACAAATAAGAACCTCATCCGGCTCCCTATTCTGACTTCTAATTGATTCTAATTGTTGCGTGACGAAGTCCTCACCATTATACGTAGCAATAACGACTGAAACTTTCATCCTGCTCACCTCATTAACTGATTTGTTTTAGTGCTTTATGCGTATAATACCCTTGACGCAATCTTAGTGCCATTGCAGAAACATTTTTCTTCATTTGTCCATACTCTTTTTCATTGACACCATTTAAAACCTGATCTATCTCTGATAAATTTCGAACCGTGATGCCAATGTTATTCTCTGAAACAAACTCAGCCAACGCAGCCTGATCCCAAATTATAATCGGAATACCAGAACTGATATACAACGATGTCTTGTGCGGGTTATTGAATAATAAATAATGTCCAAAAGTACCTTCACATGTTTCAACACTTGGCCCATCCCAAATCAAACCATAGTTTTGATTCAAATGAGCAGTCAGTTCATCTGGTGGATATTGACCAGCATAAACCGTGTTTTTTCCGTGTTTTTTGGGCATATTAGACCCATAAACTACGAATGAATTACTAGTATTGATTTCTTGTATAAAACCAGATTTAAAAAGATTCCCAGCAAAACATATTGTTCTCTCATACGGCTCACTTGGCTGTATGGGTTGTGGATTAATGTAATCAAATATTTCTAACACAATTTTGTTTGTAGTAACACCTTGTTCTGACAACCATTCTTTCATTTTTGGATTATGAACAATCAATATATCAGCAGAATTAAAAAGATCCAATTCCCAAGATATCTTTTTATCATCTGATCCGCTTTGAAGTCCTTGGATATCATGGATCCAAATCACAAATTTGCCATTTATCTTCTTCTTTAGTCTTCTTACAAACTTCTCAATCATATAATGTGAAGGTATTGGATACTGCAAAACTACATTATCAATGTGTGTATTTTTAAAAAATTTCATCATCTTTATATTAGTATAATAAAGTTTTGCTAATTTATTAGGTTGATATGGATCTATTCTAAAGGGCACATAACCATCTTCTTGCGCAAATTTGATTATATCTTCCTTGGCTTTGCTGCCACCCATTTGTCCAGGATCATTTGAACTCACAATGTAATTTGCCATACTGTACTCCTTACCAAATTATTTACGCTTAATAAACAAAAGATACCAGTCACCCAAATACTGACGGTAACGAGGAAAACAATCCAAATAAAACGCTAATTTAATGCCCGTTAAAATGCTCCGTGATTCATAGAACCGAGTCCTAACGTTTAACCACCGGGTACTTCTTCTTAAAAGCTTTGCTTGCCTTGAAGTGCTTGTATTTACATCCTCGCCTAAAAACTGCCTTAATGTTTGATTAAACCTTTTAGCTACAACTATCCAATCCTTTTTATGCCCAATCGTCTTCAAGTCTTTGCTTTCCTTAGAAAAAGCACTGGTATTATGCTTACGCCACTTTATTAAAGCATCTGTATATATATACAATGCGTTATTAAATCCTGCTAATCTCCATAATAGAGCATCATGTGGATAATCAGGCTCCCAGTATTTCTTGCTTAAATTGGCTAAACGACGAGAAATACAATGAGTACAACCTGGACTTTGAACAAGTAAGTAATTTTGACGCAATTCTAATTTTTTTAACTGCTTATCATTTTTCCATGGTCCCGGTTTTTTAGTTTCTTGATCATTAAACTCTGCATAATTTGAAGTTAATAAATCTATTTCTGAGTGCTCTTCCATTAAACCAGCCATCACTTTAATTTTATCGCTTCTCCAAATATCATCCTGATCACAAGTGAAGACTATTTCTCCACTACTTTTCCAGATACCTTCAATAAAATTCCGACGCCAACCTTTATTTTCTGAATTAACTAAAATCGTCCATGAATTATTAAGCTTGTGCTCATCAATATACTTTTTAACTAACTCTACAGTATCATCAGTTGATCGATCATCAAAAATCAATACTTCATCGGGTTGACGAACTTGCTTACGAATAGATTCGAGCTGTGGAATAATAAATTTGCGCCCATTATATGTTGATAAGACTACCGACGTGTTCATAGTTATATTTACCTCTATTTATGAATATGAAATAATTTACTCTTTTTACTAAAATCATACAGTTTCCAAAAACTTTTATAAACAAGTTTCCCACTGTCTAGTAAACGATATGCAATTCGATCTCTTCGTGGTGTTTTGGGATCTGCGAGAACTTTTTTTTCATTCTTCTTCAAAAATTCAACAATTTCTTTTTTCTCTTGATGTGCTTCTGTTGTATTAAGCATCTGATTTAAAGTACTAAAGCGAGCATAGGCTTGTCGCCTCAAAGTTGCTTTTTTTAATTCTGGATACTTTTGATTAACATAATCCGCCATCTGATCAGTCATCTTTAATAAGTCTAGCTTACTATTACTAAAATTTGAAGTAACAATCGAATTTTGACGAATAACGTAAAAGTATTTAGGCTTGAAGCCGCAAGCTACTGTCTCACATTGAGCAAATAATAAGTAAGTAGTAGCTATATCCTCAAACAGTTGCCCAACAGGAAATTTTACATTGTCATAAAGTTCTCTTTTGCCGAGCTTCGCATAGGCACACGTATCAACTAAATCATGATAACACATCATTTCAATACATTTTTCCCCAGATAAAATCTGCTCCGAACTGTCACCACAATCGACCTGTTTACCAGTTGAAGAGTACACATTCATTAAAGAACAAATCGCTAAAGGAGAATTAAAATCATCTTGTTCTAACAAACCATACAAATATTCAACATAATCAGAAGCAATATAATCATCAGAGTCAATAAACGTGATATAGGAACCTGCTGAAAGTTCGATACCTTTATTTCTAGCTGCAGATAGCCCAGCATTATCTTGGTGACATATTTTAATTCGCGAATCTTTAGTCGCGTAATCATCGATAATTTTACCTGAACGATCAGAGGAACCGTCATCAATCAAAATGATTTCAAGGTTCTCATATGTTTGTACCATGATCGAACGTAGACACTTGCGAATATATTTTTCAACATTATAAACTGGGACTATAACGCTGATCAGTGGATGTTTACTCATTCCTACACCTCGTTTTAAAATACGTTAATTAAACGAATAGACGAATCTCGACCACTAGAATATGTGAACGGGTTTCGTCTGTTGATTGCCAATTATTTACTCTGTTAACGCGAGAGTTTCATCACGAAAACAGTTAAGATTTGCGAACAAAGTCATAAAAATAATGTTAAATGACAATTCATCCATATGATGATCAATAAATGAGCTTAAGACAATGAGTATCAAAGCTATTTCTAACCCCCAAAATCTTTTATCCATAAACTTTTTAGATAAGAAACAAATGGTCCACACAACGATAACAAAAGCTACAGCGCCGTTCATCATCAAAATTCTCAAAAAACTGCAATCAATGAAAAAATAATCAAATGGTCCATGATGAATACCGCCATTTCCATTTTGAGGAACACCTTGACCAAATAGTGTGACATTATAGTCCACAAAAGCCTTGTGACCTGTACTTAAACGCCCAGAAAGTACTTTATCAGCCAAAGACAATAATGTATTACTTGAACTATATATATATGTTAGACCAATCACACCAAAAATTCCGAGAATGCCAGCTACCGAAATAATAGTATTTCCGATATAATCTAGTGTTTTAGATATTGAACGATAAAAAATAGCCGCTAATAATGTTAAAAGCATCAATATGAAGTCAAGACGTGTATCTGTCACAACATAAATTAGAAAAGTAAAGGCGGCACAACCAATAACTTCAGGTAATGATAACTTAAATCTTCGATATACTACATAAAAAAGCTGAAGATAAAAAGAACGTGATGCTAAATCGGTTGGAAAAACTGTTCCGAGTGCGAAACGCACACCTGCATCACCTGTGCGGCTATTCGTCATACTCATGATCACTCCGAACTTTGCTGAAACAAAAGTAATAAGAAGTCCAACAGTTATCGTAACTAAAAAAACTCTAATAATATTTTCAATTTTTATGTTTTGAGCGGCTACTATCAATAAAAAATAATAAATTAGTTCCCAGTGACCAGTATTTTGGCACCCTACTAAAATTATTAACCCCACAGAAGTGTAAAAAGCCAACTGCTGCCAATCTTTAAAGGTGTTGAACATCAATATCTTTAATAATGCGATTGCCCCCGTAACCATGAACAAACGGTAAGGAAAAGACGTAGAAGGATAATTTACGATAAACATCGTTCCTTGTGAGAATTGCGTTACTATATATAAAATAAAAGAACTCCAGAATAGAAAATTTCCAATCTTTGGTGAAATTTTAAAACGTGTCATCCAATGATCTCGAATTCCAACAATATCCACAATAGGTCCTCCTATTTTTTCTTTCTTCTTGAGTTAACCAGAGTTTTAGCCTTACTTAAAATAGTTGGCCTTAATATTAAAATCATACCTAGGTATATAATTATGCCCAATAACACCTCACCAAATATGCTAAAAACACTTGTATGAACGGTGGTATTCAACTTAAAAACAGGAACAAACATTACTATTCCAGCAATTAAATATTTAGGCACATTAAAGAATAATTTCTTATAGTCGACCCAATTTCTTATTACCCAAAGTTGATAACCAGTAACACAAGTCTCAGAAATAACAGTTGCTAAAATAGCACCTGTTAAACCTTTATAGTAAATCAGAGGGATATTAATAACGATGTTGACTATTGCCCCAATGAAAACGGAAACTGTGTATTCTTTATTATGATTTGTTGGTAATAAATATTGTGTTCCAATCGCGTTACTCCACCCAATAAGCATAACAACAGGTGTTTCAAGTAACATCGCTTTACCAACAGGTCCAAAACCTGGGCCAAAAAAATATGGTCCTAAATGAAGCGACAAACCTGCAAGACCAAACATCATCGCAATTGATAAGAATGATACAAAATCAAAAGATTCATATAACATATTGTTGACACTCTCGTCATCACCCTTTGCAAAAGCATTAGCTACATGCGGTAACATAACAGTACCTGTAGCTGTTGCTAATGCTAAAACAGTTTTGATAATGGTATCAGCATTATTGTAATAACCAGAATTAACTGTATCAGTCATTGAACCAAGCATTGTTTTGTTTAAAACTGCATATACATTAATTGCCACTTGCGGAATAAACAAAGCAACGGATGGTCGTAAATGCTTAAAGGGATGTAAGTCTTTGAAATGAACTCTACTTACTCGACCCTTTAAAAACGGCCACAATGTCATATTTCCTAAAAACGAACCCAAAGCTAAAATAATAATATATAGTCCCAGATCGTTTTTATCCCTAACAAAAATAACGATTGCCAGAAAAGAGAGTATTTTAACTGCAGTGTTTCGGGTAACAGTCTTTTTAAAATCTTCTAGGCCCATATATAACCAAGAAATGTCCAGAAAAACAGCTATAAGATTTATAGATTGAAACATCATCAGCGTTGGATATTTACTAAGTGGCATATATATCAGAAATGCAATATAAGTAAGAGCCACAGTAAAAGTCCGCAACAACACAATTTCCCAAAAAGCAACAGACATATCCTTTTTATTATCACGTAAATAAGCAATTTGTCTGTTCCCGTACAAATTAACACCGATACTTCCAAATAAAACGAAATACTGAATTATCGAATTAGTGAAAGCATTGAGCCCTACACCAGTATTGGTTAATACACGACTGGTGTAAGTTGCAGTAATTAAAGGTAAAATTACTAATAAAAGCTGATATCCTGCATTATAAAGATAATTACGCACAACCTTCATAAATATTTATCCCTCGAATTCTTTTCTAACAGCCACTAACGCGGCCATAATAACTTGGTCCATATTATAGTACCGATACATTCCCAAACGACCTCCAAATATAACATTACCGCCCCCTTTTGCAGCTAATTGCGTATATTTTTTATAAAGAGAATCATTTTTGCGATCGTTGACTGGATAGTATGGTTCATCTCCACGATGCCAAGTCTTAGGATACTCTCGAGTAATAATTGTTTTATGCTTATCACCCTTACCGAATTCAAAGTGCTTGTGTTCAATTATACGCGTATATGGTGTTTCTGCATCCGTGTAATTAACTACAGCATTACCCTGATAGTTTCCAACGTTTAATTCTTCGGTTTCAAAACGTAACGAACGGTATTCTAATTCACCCAACTCATAATCAAAGAATTGGTCAATCATACCTGTAAACAAAACACGATCGTAGTTTCTTAAATATTCTTCTTTATGGTCGAAGAAATCAACACCAGTTTCCACTGTAATCAAGTCATTGGCAAGCATTTTTTCGACTATTTGGGTATAACCGCCAATCGGGATCCCCTGATATGGATCATTAAAATAGTTATTATCGTATGTAAATCGGACAGGAATACGACGAATAATAAAAGAAGGAAGATCTTCGGCCCTTTTGCCCCATTGTTTTTCAGTATAACCCTTAACTAACTTTTTGTATAAATCAGTACCAACTAAAGAAATTCCCTGTTCTTCAAGATTTTGAGGCTTCTTACCATTTAAAACCGAGCGTTGTTCTACGATTTTTTCTTGAGCTTCGGCTGGCGTAGAAACCCCCCACATTTTATTAAATGTATTCATATTAAACGGCATGTTATAAATTTCGCCATGATAGTTGGCTATAGGACTATTAGTGTAACGATTAAAATCCGCAAATTGGTGAACATATTCCCAAATGTCTTTCTTGTTAGTATGAAAAATATGAGCACCATATTTATGAACTTGAATCCCGTCTACTTCTTCTGTATAAATATTTCCAGCAATGTGATCGCGTTTTTCAATTACTTTTACTTCATTTCCACGTTTAGCAGCCTCATATGCAAACGTTGCACCGAACAAACCAGCGCCAACTACTAAATACTTAGTCATGTCAAATCCTCCTTAAAAACAATAATGTATCTTTAATAAGCAAGTTAAAAACATACTTTCCTTCTATTCAAATAAGTTACCCAATTTTGAGATTTAACACCCAACTGTTCAGCTTCTCTCTACTATATAACCACGAACATGACTGTCAATCTGTCTTATTTTCCTATATTTCCCATAATAGTTCAAGTTTTCCTGAAAATAATAGAAATTCTTAAGTAAATTTGTACGCTGAAATATACCTTCCTGAATTATTCATACTTTTCCCTTAAGGA